>JAXISQ010000162.1:0-4586 GCA_034680505.1 Noviherbaspirillum sp. | reverse complement strand
TGCACCTATTTGATTATCAACATCAGAATGAACTATCTATGACCGCAACGCTAGACGCTCGCTCAGTTGCTCTTTATCTGAAAGACAATCCTCGTTTTTTTGATGACCATCCTGAGCTTCTCACTGGACTAAGGCTTACTACTCAGCTTGGTGGTCGCACTGTCTCTCTGCAGGAGAGGCAAGCAGAAATTCTGCGTGAAAAGCTCAAAGCCTTAGAACTCAAACTTTCCCATCTCAATCGCATAGCTAAAGAAAATGATGCCATCATGGCGAAGTTTCATGTGTGGGTTGATAAGCTACTACTCTCCCAAGCTAACGATAAATCACCGGACACCTTAATAGACGCTATGCGCGATGGTTTCGGCATTCAAAGTGTGAGCTTACGCTTATGGGATTTGGCTGATGAACATGCAAGCGCTTGGTTTGCACAAAAAGTTAGCGATGAAACGCGTGAATTTGCTAATCAATTGCATCAGCCTTATTGCGGGCCGGCTTCAGGTCAACCAGGTGTTGTTTGGTTAGAAGATGCTGCCTCTATACAATCCACTGCATTACTTAGTTTGCAGCATCTAACTAGTAAAAAAAGTTTTGGTTTATTAGTACTTGGATCAACTGATCCGCAGCGCTTTTCTGCTGACCTTGCTACAGATTTTTTAACCCGCATTGCTCACACTGCCAGTGCGGCACTGCAAAATATGGTGAAGTAACTCTACACTGTGAGTAATACTGCTGATCAGACTAGTATCCAAGATTACCTGCATTATCTGCAGATACAAAGGCAGTATTCTGCTCACACGATTAGTAATTACCAGCGCGATCTCATGCAATTAGTCACGTTAGCATCTGATCAAAATAGTCTCGCTAAACTCACCCATTTCGAAATACGTCGCTATACAAGCAAGCTCCATTCACTGGGACTCTCTGCTGCAACGATCGCTAGAAAATTATCTGCTTGGCGAGGATTTTTCTCTTGGCTAGCTCAAAGACAGACTATGGAATCAAATCCTGTCACTGGCGTGAAAGCACCCAAACGTGGTAAAGCACTGCCAAAAGCATTAAGCGTTGATGATGCTATGCAGTTAGTAAAAAGTACGCTGTCAGACACTAAAGAAAATTCTCCCGATGTCATCTGTAATGCTGCGATGTTTGAATTACTTTACTCTAGCGGCTTACGTGTTTCCGAATTAACCAGTCTAGATATTAGCTATACAAAAACTACTGAGCATCTATCAACAGCATGGATAGATCTTAGTGCAGCAGAAGTTACTGTCACTGGCAAAGGCAATAAACGACGTAGCGTGCCCATGGGCGCAGCAGCAGTTACTGCATTACGTAACTGGATAGTTGTGAGAAATACCTTGATTGCGCAACTTGATCAAGCTGATACTGCAGCACTTTTTTTGACTAGTCGAGGCAAACGTATGACGCCGCGCATAGTACAAGAGCGCTTGAAAAAACATGCACGCTTAATTGGCATACCTAGCAATGTTCACCCTCATGTATTACGACACTCATTTGCTTCACATGTTTTACAATCCTCAGGCGATTTGCGCGCTGTACAAGAAATGCTAGGCCATGCATCAATCGCCTCTACACAGGTATACACTTCATTAGATTTTCAAAGATTAGCGCAAGTGTATGATGCCGCACATCCTAGAGCTAAAAAACAAAACAGCCCTAGTTAAGAGAACCACAAACTCTAGCAATATTTTTGTAGATGAACTGAGCATCATCTAATAATTTTACAGACACTATTTTTAAAATAAGACCTTATGTCACTCATTCCTACCACCATACTCACAGGCTTTCTCGGCGCCGGTAAAACAACTTTACTCAATCGCATATTGCATGAAGAGCACGGGCAAAAAATTGCAGTCATCGAAAATGAATTTGGTGAAGAAAATATCGATAATGAAATTCTCGTACAAGACAGCCGAGAACAAATCATAGAAATGAATAATGGATGCATCTGCTGCACAGTGAGAGGTGATTTAATTTCTGCACTGAGTGAGCTTGCACGTAAACGTTTAGCGGGTGAATTACATTTCGATCGCGTTGTGATTGAAACCACAGGATTAGCCAATCCTGGCCCAGTTGCGCAGACATTTTTTATGGATGAAGAAATCGGCACGCATTATTTACTGGATGGTGTGATCACCATCGTCGATGCTAGTCATGCCATGCAACAGTTGGATCAATATCAAGAAGCACAACGGCAAATTGGTTTTGCCGATCGTATGCTGCTTTCTAAAACTGATCTAGTCGCAGAAGAACAGTTAGCTGCATTAGAAACACGACTCAAACGAATTAATCCGCGCGCACCTATAGGAAAAAGTCATTTTGGTACCTCACCTATTGCAGAAATTTTTGATATTCGCGGCTTTAATTTAAACGAGAAATTAGAAATTGATCCAGACTTTTTAAAAGCAGATGAACATAACCATGATTGCGATGATCACTGCGATCACGATCATGCTCATTCTCATGCTAATGCAGCACACCATCATCACCATGATCACGCTGGCCATACTCACACTGATGAAATTGCGGCTTTTGTCTTTCGTAGCGACCGACCTTTTGATCCTGCCCGTCTAGAAGAATTCGTGGGCAGCATGGTTAAAGTTTACGGTCCTCGCATGTTGCGCTACAAAGGCATACTCTGGCTACAAGGGTCAGAACGCAAAGTCATTTTCCAAGGTGTGCACCAAACTATGGGCAGTGATCTAGGCGGAAAATGGAGCGCCGAAGAGATTAAGGGAAGCAAAATCGTGTTTATTGGGCAAGCATTGCCAAAACAGATATTTTTGGAAGGCTTAGAGCAATGCCTGATTTCTTAGGATTTAGGCAGCCTACCTAGTCATCGAATCGTACTAATTCATTGATTCAAATACATTTTCCACTAAAGAAACATTTAGTCCATTTATCGGTTACAGCAATAAATTTTAGACGCAAATTGACTAAAAATAGATTAAATACTCATCACGAATAGCCACAAAGCCATTACAATAGCCCCCGATTTAAAAAACCGCTGCGCCTCACTACGTGATGTGCAGCACCAAGCAGAAAACTTGACTGCAGTCTTGATCTAGATAGATGAGAGTCAATTTCTGTTATGTAGGGCGAGTGATATGCATAACAATCACTGGCAAAATCGTGCAACTCTGACAGCAATATGTTGTTAGGGGATCTAGGACGAATGATTGCTTAGTTTTGAAAGTAGGCGACGTGGCAACTAATACTAAAACTCCAACCTCTTCTGCGGCTGATGGCGCACTGCTCACAGACGAACAGATAATGAAGATGAGCGAACAGGATTACATGAATCCTGTGCAGTTAGCTTTTTTCAAAAGTCGTTTGCAGCAGCTTGAAAAAGATTTATTAAAAAATGCGGGCGAGACAACCGAGCACCTACGCGAAACCGTGTTGGTACCTGATCCTGCAGATCGCGCCACCATTGAAGAAGAGCATGCACTTGAACTGCGTACACGCGATCGTGAACGTAAACTGCTGAAAAAAGTACAGCAATCGATTCAGTCTATCGATTCAGGTGATTACGGCTGGTGCGAAGAAACCGGAGAGCCAATCGGCATTCCACGTTTGCTTGCACGACCCACAGCAACGCTGTCACTGGAAGCGCAGCAAAGAAGAGAACTAAAACAAAAACTGTACGGCGATTAAACTTCGCCTACTCGTTCTAAAACGGGTGTCGCTCAAATAGGGACACCCGATTCTCTTTGTCTCTTTGTAGCTCTCGCATTTTCCCCTACCTGTTTTTAAGCCTACCTCATTAGCACCGCATTGCTCATTGTTATAGCGACAGTACATCCGCATCAAATAAAATATCATTTTTCTAATTTACTTAGCGATTGTTTTTTCTGGTAAAGTAATTGTGCTATTAAATATGCGTTATCGTTAGAGCAACCATGCATTCCTCAAAAACAAAAAATTTAGTCCATACACGGGTTGTAGTTTTAAACCTGTTATTGGTATTGAGTTTATTGTTTACGCAATGGCTAGGTATTAGCCATGCTATTTTTCATGCTAGCCAAAATTCAGTCGTTAGCATTGCAAACGTTGAGCCTGTTGTTGGCGATACATTTGATCACCAAAAGTCGTCCAGTTTTTGTTCTTTGTTTGATGCTGCTGCTTTAGGCGCTGCTGTTCATGCTACGCCTTGTACAGCACCTACTTTTTTCACGCCGACACCGCACGAACAAAGTAATTTACGACTTAGCTGGATACAGTCATTTAGCGCTTTTTTCTCTTCACGCGCACCACCTCAACTAGTCTGATTATCTAAGTCTTTTTTCATCTAAAACATTTAACTGTTTTAGATGGCACATCTTTGATCAGCTAGTGGAGAAATCATGCAAGTCCAATTAAAACTATTGGCGCACGCCATAGCCTGTGCGCTTATTAGCAATGCCTTTTCTGTGAATGCACAAGAAAATAAAAAAACATTACCTTCTGTCGTTGTTACCGCTGATCCATTTGGTAATGATGAAAATTCACAAATTTTAACGCCCGCTAAAGTACTCGCTGGTGATGAATTACGCGATAAAACACGCGGCTCTTTAGGCGACACT
>JAXISQ010000161.1:0-4590 GCA_034680505.1 Noviherbaspirillum sp. | reverse complement strand
GCAGGTATGTTGGATCATGTAGTGGTGGATTACTATGGCACGCCGACGCCGATTAGTGGTGTGGCTAACATCACCTTATTGGATGCACGTACTTTGGGCGTTCAACCATGGGAGAAAAAACTACTTAGCACCATAGAAAAAGCGATACGTGAATCTGATCTTGGTTTGAATCCTTCTGCGCAGGGTGATTTAATACGTGTACCAACACCTGCATTAACAGAAGAACGTCGTAAAGAAATGGTTAAGCTAGTAAAGGTTGAGGGTGAAGACGCCAAGATTGCAATACGCAATGTACGTCGTGATGCAAATGAAGGCTTGAAAAAATTATTGAAAGATAAAACAGTCTCTGAAGATGATGAGCGTCGTGCTCAAGATGAAGTACAAAAGTTAACAGATAAATTTGTTGCTGAAATAGATAAGTTGGTCCAAGAAAAAGAAAAAGAAGTGATGACGGTATAGCGCCTAAACGAGTTCGACTGCGCTTTTTAAAGTTTCATTGTTTTATCTTTTAACCACTTTGCGCTTACTATGGATTTAACCAGTTCAACGCAAGAAATACCTGATGCGCCATTAGTGCCTCGACATATTGCCATCATCATGGATGGTAATGGTCGTTGGGCTACTTCGCGCTATCTGCCTAGAGTGACAGGGCATGTAAAAGGTGTGGAAGCAGTACGTGGTGTGGTGCAAGCAAGTGCTGAGCGGGGTGTGAAATTTCTTACGCTGTTTGCATTTAGTTCTGAAAATTGGCGTCGTCCTGCAGAAGAAGTGACCATGCTCATGCGTTTATTTATGAATGCATTAGAGCGCGAGGTAAAACGTATGCATGCCAATAACATACGTTTGAAAGTTGTAGGAGATTTATCGCGTTTCGATAGTCATCTACAAAAAATGATAGAAGAAGCAGAAACACATACAGCAGCGAATACGGGTTTGACTTTAACTATTTGTGCTAATTACGGCGGCCGCTGGGATGTGATGCAAGCCACAAAAAAAATGGTTGCAGCTATGCCGAATGTGACCGACTTTACTGAAGAAGATCTTGCTCGTCATTTAGTCATGTCTTATGCGCCAGAGCCTGATCTTTTCATTCGTACTGGTGGTGAACAACGTATTTCAAATTTTCTGTTGTGGCAGTTAGCCTACGCAGAGCTGTACTTCACTGATACCTATTGGCCTGATTTTGATGCAGCGTCATTGGATGCAGCAATCCTCTCTTATCAACAGCGTGAGCGTCGCTTTGGTCGGACTAGTGCGCAAGTGCAGGAAATCAGGAAAGCTTCCTAATGCTAGGACAACGAATCATTACTGCTATCGTGTTGTTAGTCTTGCTAACAGCTGTTTTGCTTTCTGGTTCTGACTTGATTGTGAAAATCACCCTTGCTATGTTTTTTGCTGCAGCAGTTTGGGAAAGCCTGCGACTATTTTCAATTCAGCGTGCCTTACCACTCTCTTTGATTGCTGTGCCAGTTTTATTCTGGGCACTAACTACACAAACGCCAGTTGATATTTTTAATCTCGCAATGATTTGCGTATTGATTTGGGCTATGCGTTTTTTCCCAGCGTTGAAATTCGGATTGCCCACAACAGACGGTGCGCGAGGAAATTTATTTACGCTAGTTTTTTTATTAACACTGCTAGGTTGTTTTATCTCACTCTATGCGTTGTATCAGCGTTCAGTAATTTTTTTAATTTCAGCCATGTCGATCGTTTGGATAGCAGACATAGGTGCTTATTTTGTAGGTCGCGCTATAGGTAAACGCAAACTTGCACCCACTATCTCACCTGGCAAGAGTTGGGAAGGTGCGATTGGTGGTTGGCTGGCAGTGATGCTATGTGGCGCTGCTACAGTTTTTATACCGGCATGTGCAGAATGTTTTACTGCGCAATTACAGCAGAATGGTGGTTGGTTGCTGTGGATGGTATGTATGACATTGCTAGTTGCAGCGAGCATCATAGGTGATTTATTTGAATCACTATTAAAACGCAGAGCTGGCGTGAAAGATAGCAGTCGATTGTTGCCAGGACATGGCGGTGTATTAGATCGTATAGATGCGCTGATCCCTGCAATGCCGTTGGTCGTAATGATGAGTGTTGGACTATAAAAATATTCAAGCTATAGCATGCAAAAACACTCACCTCAATCCATCACAATATTAGGTTCAACGGGTTCGATTGGTGTCTCCACACTAGATGTCGTAGCGCGTCATCCAGAGCGTTATGCTGTGTATGCGTTAACTGCGCATAGTAAGGTTGATGCATTAGCAGAGCAGTGTGCTCGATTCCATCCGCAGGTGGCAGTAGTCGGTTCGGCAGAGGCAGCCGCTGCACTCACTGTGCTGTTAAAAAAAGCAGGCTTAAAAACGGAAGTAAGCTACGGCCCTGCAGCATTATGTGATGTAGCTTCTGCAGCAGGGTGTGATGTTGTGATGGCTGCCATTGTGGGTGCAGCTGGATTGCCTTCTGCTTTAGCAGCAGCCAAAGCTGGTAAGAAAATTTTATTGGCAAACAAAGAAGCGTTGGTGATGTCAGGCCAAATTTTCATGGATGCGATACATGAAAGCAGTGCTACCTTATTGCCTATTGATAGTGAACATAACGCTATCTTTCAATGCTTGCCCTTAGATTATGCGCGTGTACCCGATAGTCATGGCATACATAAAATATTACTCACTGCTTCTGGCGGCCCTTTCTTGCGCCGCGCTGTAGAGTCATTAGCTGATGTCACACCTGAAGAAGCAGTGGCACATCCGAATTGGAGCATGGGTAGAAAAATATCGGTCGATTCTGCAACGATGATGAATAAAGGTTTAGAAGTCATCGAAGCACATTGGTTGTTTGGTGCAGCAGCAGATCAAATCGAAGTGGTAATTCATCCGCAAAGTGTGATTCATTCTATGGTGTCCTATGCGGATGGCTCTGTGTTAGCACAGCTAGGCAATCCTGATATGCGTACACCGATTGCCCATGCATTGGCATATCCAGAACGTATAGCATCTGGAGTGGAGCCTATCGATTTAGCAAAAATCGCAGAGCTGCATTTTCTGCGTCCAGATTATCAACAATTCCCTTGTTTAAAGCTGGCATTTGATGCACTACGAGTGGGTGGTAGTGCAGCTGCTTTACTGAATGCAGCTAATGAAATTGCTGTGGAAGCTTTTCTGGATAGGAAAATTGGTTTTAGAAAAATTAATGAACTCATTGCGACAGTGATGGAAAAAATACCATCCACAGTGGTACTTGATCTTGATGCATTGTTAGAACAAGATCAGCGTGCGCGTGATCTTGCGCGCTCACTGATTACATCCTAAAGATATTTTAGAAAATCTGCATGAACTTTATACAAACCTTATTAGCTTTTGCAGTTGTTTTAGGCGTGCTCGTGATTGTGCATGAGCTAGGACATTATTTAGTTGCGCGTTGGTGTGGTGTCAAAGTCTTGCGTTTTTCTGTCGGTATGGGGCCAGTCATTTGGTCGCGACGTTTTGGTCAAGATCAAACAGAATGGGCAGTATCAGCGTTGCCACTAGGCGGTTACGTGAAAATGCTCGATGCACGTGAAGATGATGTGGGTGAATTAACTGCACAAGATTTGCAGCGTGAATTCACAAATCAAACTGTGATGAAACGTATTGCGATTGTATTAGCTGGCCCTGTCGCTAATTTTTTATTGGCGATTTTAATTTTCGCAGGCTTGTACTTACATGGCGTGCCTGAAATCGTTGCGCGAGTCACAGTAAAACCAAACTCATGGGCAGCAACTGCAGGTTTAAAATCTGGTGACTTAATTACAGCGGTTAACACAACTGAATTAAAAACTTGGTCAGATTTACGTTGGGAGTTGATGCAAGCGGTAATGGATAAGCGTCCTGCGCAATTAGCAATTTTGCGTCCCACTGCTGCAGGTAATCAGGAAATTCTACAACTCACTCTGCCTACTACCGAGATGGCGACTGCTGATCTCGATGAACATTTAATGGATAAGCTAGGTTTAGACACTGCCAAACCTAAAGCGAAATTTAGTCAAATTATGCCCGATGGACCGGCAGCAAAAGCAGGTTTACAAGCGGGCGATGAGATATTCAACATTAACGGTGTGGCAGTCGAGAATGGCATAGAAATGGTGACACGCCTGCAAAATTCTGCAGGACAGACGCTGACCATGGATGGCATTCGAGCAGGACAAGCATTCAGCGTGCAAATTAAGCCAGAAGCTGAGCGTGTTGGTGAGCGTACTGTGGGGCGCATACGTGCTCAGATTGATACCTCGTCTGAACTCATCACCGTGAGCGAAAATCTTCCAGTTGCGATTGCAAAAGGGATAGGTAAAACATGGGACACCAGTGCCATGACTTTATCAATGCTTGGCAAGATGATAATGGGTGAGGCCTCATTAAAGAATATTACCGGTCCCATCACGATTGCTGATTATGCAGGGCAGACTGCGCGCACTGGTGCAATTAGTTTTTTATCGTTTATGGCTTTTATCAGTATTAGCCTGGGAGTCATGAATCTCTTGCCAATTCCAGTGCTAGATGGGGGGCATTTGTTGTATTATTCGCTAGAACTTTTGACTGGTCGTCCAGTATC
>JAXISQ010000160.1:0-4632 GCA_034680505.1 Noviherbaspirillum sp. | reverse complement strand
TCAAAAAAAGCCCTTTTATTCCACGTCCGATTGGAATTGTTTACATCGCCGATAGAAACGATTACCCACAAAAAAACCGTCCTCCTGAATTAGCTCCTTTCGACAGACATCAATTAGATGCATTTCAAAAATATTATGATACGACTATTTCATCGAATGAGAATAACTAAAACATAAAAATTCATCATATAGCGGAACATGAGACGATTCCTCAAATTCAGGACAATAAATTAAATCCAGTTTCAGCTGGAAATATAAAGCAGCCTACTTTCTGATAGGTCATCCAAGTCCTCTGTGATTTCTCAACATCCGGTGGTGAATAAAGCGCATCCTCACTAAATAACTAAATCAGTCTTAGTCTATTTTTCCTCATTCCAAAGCAAACTCCTCGCATCACAAAGCCACTTGGCTTGCCCCGTCTGAAGAACCTCACTCAGGTATAATCTTGGGCTTTACTGCGAGCCTTAAAATCCATGGAAGCTGAACGTCTAAACGCCCTCTCTTCGCTCTTGACCGACTTGTCAGCACGCGAATCCGACCTGCGGAGGTATCTTTGACTTCGATCTGAAGTTAGAGAAGCTAGAACAAGTCAACGCCGAACTCGAAGATCCTAAAGTCTGGGAAGACCCCAAACGCGCACAGGATCTTGGCAAAGAAAAAAAATCCTTAGAAGCCGTTGTCGATTCATTAACCACGATTGCCAGTGGCTTGCGTGATGCCGCCGATTTATTTGGCATGGCTAAGGATGAGAATGATGAAGAGACCTTAGTTGCGGTTGAGACGGATACACATGACTTACAAAAGCAAGTGGAGCTCATGGAGTTTCGCCGTATGTTTTCTAATCCTCTGGATAAGAACAGCTGCTTTGTCGATATTCAAGCGGGCGCTGGCGGCACTGAAGCTCAAGACTGGGCTTCGATGTTATTGCGTCAGTACTTACGCTATGCAGAACGCAAAGGCTTTAAAGCAGAAATTCTGGAACAATCCGATGGTGACGTAGCCGGTATTAAAACTGCCACACTTAAAATTGAAGGCGAATATGCCTACGGTTTTCTACGCACCGAAACAGGTGTCCATCGTCTAGTACGTAAATCCCCTTTTGATTCGGCCAACGGTCGTCATACTTCTTTCTCGAGTTTATTTGTCTATCCTGAAGTTGATGAATCGATAGAGATTGATATCAATCCTGCTGATGTACGCATCGATACCTATCGCGCATCTGGTGCAGGTGGTCAGCACATTAATAAAACTGATTCTGCTGTGCGTTTAACTCATGGCCCGACTGGAATTGTCGTGCAATGTCAAAACGATCGTAGTCAACATAGAAATCGCGCTGAAGCATGGGCGATGCTGAAATCACGTTTGTTTGAACATGAATTGCGTAAGCGTATGAGTGAGCAACAAAAATTGGAAGATTCAAAAACAGATATCGGTTGGGGACATCAAATCCGTTCTTATGTATTAGACCAATCCCGTATCAAAGATTTACGTACCAACTATGAAGTTGGGAACACTAAAGCGGTACTCGACGGCGATCTAGATGACTTTATCGCTGCCTCATTAAAACAAGGCGTTTGAACACGATCATTATGATGACTGATAAATACGAAGGTCTGCAGGAAGAAAAAGACGAAAATTCCATCATTGCTGAGCGACGCGCAAAACTCGCGGCGCTGCGTGAACAAGGTATCGCTTTCCCCAATGATTTCAAACCTCAGAATAAAGCTGCAGATTTGCATGACCAACATGGTCAAGCAGAACGCGAACATTTAGAGGCGCATCCCGTTCATGTAGTGGTAGCTGGTCGTATGATGTTAAAGCGTGTGATGGGTAAGGCTTCATTCGCTACGATTCAAGATGCATCAGGTGATAGAGCTGATGGTCGTATACAGCTTTACATCACCAACGAATCTATCGGTGAAGCAGCGCATGAAGCCTTCAAGCATTATGACATTGGCGACATACTTGGCGCAGAAGGTACGCTCTTCAAAACTAAAACAGGTGAGTTATCTGTCAAAGTCACTACGCTGCGTTTACTCACAAAATCATTACGTCCTCTGCCTGATAAATTTCATGGTCTGTCTGATCAAGAAACGAAATATCGTCAGCGCTATGTTGATCTGATCATGAATGAAGAAACGCGCCGCACTTTTAAAGCGCGTACTGCTGCGATGTCCTCTATCCGTCGTTTCATGGATAGCCATGATTTCATGGAAGTGGAAACACCGATGTTGCATGTGATTCCAGGTGGTGCAGCGGCTAAGCCATTCATCACCCACCATAATGCGCTGGACATGGAAATGTTTTTGCGTATCGCACCTGAGTTGTATCTCAAGCGCTTAGTGGTTGGTGGTTTTGATCGTGTGTTTGAAGTGAACCGCAATTTCCGTAATGAAGGTGTGTCACCACGACACAATCCTGAATTCACGATGATGGAATTTTATGCTGCCTACGTCGATTACAAATGGCTGATGGATTTCACAGAAGCCGTGATTCGTCAGGCAGCGGTGGATGCACATGGCACGGCTAAGCTCAGCTATCAAGGTCGTGATCTCGATCTGTCACAGCCTTTTCATAGAATGACAATTGTGCAGGCAATTAATAAGTTCGCACCGCAATACACACATGAGCAATTGCATGATGAGACCTTCCTCAAATCTGAACTGAAAAAATTTGGTGTGAAACCGCATGCCCACGCAGGTTTGGGTGCACTGCAATTAGGCTTGTTTGAAGAAACAGCAGAAGCTCAATTGTGGGAGCCGACATACATCATTGATTATCCGGTTGAAGTTTCTCCACTTGCTCGAGCTTCCGATACCGTGCCTGGCATTACCGAGCGCTTTGAATTATTCATGACGGGTCGTGAAATAGCGAATGGCTTTTCTGAATTAAATGACGCTGAAGATCAAGCCGCGCGTTTTCATGCACAAGTCGCTGCGAAAAAAGCTGGTGATGATGAAGCCATGTATTACGACGCTGATTACATTCGTGCTCTGGAATACGGTATGCCGCCAACTGGTGGTTGCGGTATCGGCATTGATAGATTGATGATGTTAATTACTGACTCACCGAATATTCGTGATGTGATTTTATTCCCACATTTACGACGCGAAGATTAACGATTTTTTTAAAATGCTTCATACGACCTCCGAATTCAAAACTCGGAGGTTTTTTTTCGTCCTTGATAAAACATAAAGACACCGTATGTCATTGTTTTGTAATAAAAAATTAGGTGGCGAATAGGGAATTACCAGTGAATACGAGTTACTCAGGGTTGCGTTTCAAATGACACCAAGAGCTAAAACAAAGAATTCATGGGAGGTAATGATGTGGTCGCCGTATCAAATAAAAATATTAACTGAGCTTTGTCAGCTCGCACAGCTTGAGTCTTCACTGACTAATATGCTTGAGCATGGCACTTTATTGTGGCGTGATATTCCAGTCACACTACTGCCCACCAAAGATGACTCGGAATCGCTTTCAATTTATGTGCATTACGGCGTGCCACCTAAAGAAAATAATGCAGCTATTCTCACCCGTCTGCTTGAAATCAATCTGCTCATGCCACAAACCTATTTTGAGCGCATAGGCATAGATCCAGAATCTGGCGCTGTCATTTTTCAATATCGCATTAAAGATCTTGCAGCAGAAAATATTTTACGTTTGATTCAGCATGCAGCCAGCAAGGCTAGTGAATGGCGTGATGATTATTTTCTTCATGAATTATCCATCTAGCTCAAAAGATCAACTGCATTTTTTTACCGTTTAATCTCAATCTTAAAAAATCGCTATGCACTCTATTCCATCTTCAATCAAAAATTTAACTCATCATCAAATACCTACAACAGATCCCATCCCACCATCAGCAAATTCTTCACAACAGTCTCCATCTTCAATAAAAAAACCTGTTCTCATTGCAGCAGTCACACATGGGACAAAAGATTTTGTAGGTCAATTTTTCGGTAGAACTACAGGATTAGCAGTGCTATCTGGCTTAACAAGCATAATAGGTGCTGAAGCACCTTTAAGAGCTATTGCAGGTGGGATAGGTGCGATTACTGCAGGTACCCAAGCCTTTTTGATAGGTCGCCATCATATAGGCCATAAAACGATGTCACAAAAAACCGCATTAGCAATTTGCACTCTGAGCGTTGCCGCTGCTGGTGCAGGTATTTCTGCTTATGGATCATTTCAACCTGTGGTTGTTCTTGCAAGTTGTAGTGCTGCTGTAGCAGTAGCGTCACTATTGAAATTTTGTGGTCATAAAAAACACTATGATGAAAACACAACTGAAGGATTTAAAGCATTAGCATTCACTGCAGCAGTCGCCTATAGCGCAACGGGTGCTGGCATGCTGATCTCATCATGGAGCCCGCAAGAGAGCCATATTGCAGCACGCAGCATTGCTCTACTTTTCGAATCCAGCATTATTGAACTTTGCAAAGCCTTGCTAGAACAACTAGGACCCTCAGTTGATAAACATGTCTTAAGTTTTAAAGGCAATGCTGCAGCACTGTTAATTGGTCTGCCTTTTTATACTGCTGCTACCGTACTATTAAATGGCGTCGTCTCTGGTGCATTACAACCCCCGGTAGACTCAACAAAATTCATAGAATTATGGATACCGTTAAT
>JAXISQ010000159.1:0-4633 GCA_034680505.1 Noviherbaspirillum sp. | reverse complement strand
CGTGAAACAGACACCATGGATACGTTTGTAGATTCATCTTGGTATTACATGCGTTACTGCTCACCTGGTAGTAATACTGCCATGGTGGATCAACGTAATGATTATTGGATGCCTATGGATCAATACATAGGCGGCATTGAACATGCTGTTTTGCATTTACTCTATGCGCGCTTCTGGACTAAGGTGATGCGTGATTTTGGTTTAATTAAATTCGATGAGCCCTTTGTGAACTTACTCACACAAGGCATGGTGCTCAACGAAACTTATTATCGTGAAGATAGCTCAGGCAAAAAAACTTGGTTTAATCCAGATGATGTTTCATTGCATGTCGATGATAAAGGTCGACCTGTTTCAGCAACGCTGAATAGTGATGGACAAGCTGTATCCATAGGCGGTACAGAAAAAATGTCTAAGTCAAAAAACAATGGCATAGACCCACAAGCACAGATTGATCAATATGGCGCTGACACTGCACGCTTATTCACGATGTTTGCTTCACCACCAGAACAAACATTGGAATGGTCAGGTTCCGGCGTAGAAGGTGCACATCGCTTCTTGCGCCGAGTATGGACCTATGCACATGCACAATCAGCTTTCATACAAGACGCCACTACTACTAAAGCGAGCGGCAACTTATCTGCACAGGCAATTAATCTGCGTCGTGATATACATAAAATATTGCAGCAAGCAGATCATGATTACAAACGTGTGCAATACAACACCGTTGTGTCTGCCTGTATGAAAATGCTCAATCTCTTAGAAGCAGCAAAACTTGAAAACACGACTGCAGAAAAATCTGCACTGCGTGAATGCCTCTCTATTTTTCTGCGTGTGCTGTATCCCGTCGCACCGCATATCACGCATGCAATTTGGGAAGCATTAGGTTTTGCTAAAGAATTAGGCGACATCATCGATGCACCTTGGCCTACCGTGGATGCTAGCGCACTCGAACAATCCGAAATCGAAATCATGATTCAAGTCAATGGCAAACTCAGAGGCAGTATCATCGTCGCTAAAGATGCAGACAAAGCGAGCATAGAAGCATTAGCACTCGCCAATGAGAATGTAAAAAAATTCGTCACTGAAGCACCTAAAAAAATCATTGTCGTTCCGGGCAAATTAGTCAACATCGTTGCATAAGGTTTTTTATGAACTCACGTCGTCGCGTCGTATTATCTTTATTGCTGCTCACTTCATTAGCTGCATGTGGATTCCAATTGCGCGGCACACGCGCAGATTCCAAGCTTTCCTTTCAGTCGCTGTATTTAGAAGCGCCAGCTAGAACACCATTAGAACGTGAACTGCGTGCGGCGCTAAAAACACAAGATGGATTGACTTTAGCCACTGATCCTAAATCTGCTGATGTGAGTTTATTTATTTCTTCAGCAATCGAAGAAAAGAAAGTACTGACATTAAATGCACAAGGTCAGGTGCGTGAATTTAGTTTGCTCTATAGATTAAACTTCAATGCGAAAGATAGTGCGGGCAAAGTATTAATTCCTTCTACTGAATTAGCTTTACAAAGTTCTATGGCGTTTAGTGAATCACAAGCTCTAGCGAAAGAAACTGAAGAGAGAATGATTTTTGCTGATTTACGTGGTGATGCAGTCAGTCAGATTATTCGCCGCTTAACTCGTATCAGTTCCGAAAAATAAATTCATGCAATTGCGCGCAGAAGCTCTAGAAGATCATCTTGCAAAATCACTTGCACCTTTATATGTGATTACAAGTGATGAACATTTGCTGGCACTAGAAGCCGCAGATAAAATTCGCGCGCAGGCTCGATCACAAGGTTTTACAGAACGTGAAGTCTTAGTCGCTGATCGTTATTTTGACTGGAGTAGCTTATTAGCGGTGAGTCAGTCCATGTCATTATTTGGTGATCGTAAGTTAATAGAACTACGACTACCTACTGGCAAGCCTGGCAAAGAAGGTGGACAAGCATTACAACAATTTGCAGCACTCTCTGCTGGCAATCCTGCAGCACAAGACACACTGACTTTAATTTCATTGCCTAAATTAGATTGGGCAACGCAAAAAAGTGTCTGGGTCACTGCCTTACAACAAGCTGCAGTCTTTATCGACATACCTTTAGTTGAGCGCGCACAGTTAGCAAACTGGATAGGTCAGCGACTTACAGCACAAGGTCAAAGCGCAGAAAAAACAGCGCTAGATTTTATGGTGGAGCGGGTCGAAGGTAACTTATTAGCAGCGCATCAAGAAATTCGTAAACTCGGTTTACTCTATCCTGAGGGACGTCTTAGTTATGAACAAATTCATGATGCTGTCTTGAATGTCGCACGCTATGATGTCTTTAAATTATCAGAAGCGATGTTAGCGGGTGATGTAGCGCGCCTCACACGTATGCTGAATGGACTCAAGGGTGAAGGCGAAGCTCTGCCTTTGATTTTATGGGCTATGGCAGAAGAAGTGCGCATACTATTGAAATTAAAGCTGGGTACAGACGAAGGTCGCCCGCTTGCTATGCTCTTGAAAGAATATCGTATCTGGGGTCCGCGCGAACGCTTAGTCGGCCCCGCGCTAGCACGTTTATCAACACGCATTTTACAAAATGCTTTAGCCGATGCAGGTCAAATCGATCGCATGATTAAAGGTTTAAGAGCAAAACGTTTTGCTGGTGATGCATGGGATGCATTACTACAATTAGGTTTACAAATAGCACGGCGTTAAACACAAGCCTGCTTGAAACAGCAGCACTGATCCAAGTAAGTTAAAAGAGAAAAGATATGGATATCCAGACCACCATGAATAACATTGGTCAGGCAGCGCGTAAAGCGTCTCGCACCATGGCCAAAGCTGATACCGCCTCTAAGAACAGAGCACTCGCTCTGATTGCGCAAGCAATACGACGCGATGCCGCCTTACTATCAGCAGCGAATCAACAAGATTTAGGAGCCGCACGTGCGGCAGGCTTAGCAGAAGCCATGTTAGATAGACTGACTTTATCTGACAAAGCAATTGCAACCATGGCAGAAGGCTTAGAGCAAATCGCTGCATTACCTGATCCCATTGGTGAAATCAGCAATATGAAATTCAGACCAACTGGCATACAAGTCGGTCAAATGCGTGTGCCTTTGGGCGTCATCGGTATTATTTATGAAGCGCGTCCCAATGTAACGGTTGATGCGGCAGGTCTGTGTATTAAGAGCGGTAACGCCACTATATTGCGTGGTGGTTCAGAAGCCATACACTGCAATCAAGCATTAGCTAAACTTGTGAAAGAAGGTTTAGCAGGCGCAGGACTGCCAGCTGATTCAGTACAAATTGTAGAAACCACTGATCGTGCTGCTGTCGGCGCCATGATCACCATGCCGCAATATATTGATGTGATCGTACCGCGTGGTGGTAAAGGATTGATTGCACGACTGATAGAAGAATCTACCGTGCCTATGATTAAACACTTAGATGGAATTTGTCATGTTTATATTGATGACAAAGCAGATCTAAGCAAAGCATTGCCGATTGCTTTTAATGCGAAATGTCATCGCTACGGTACCTGCAATACGATGGAAACTTTATTAGTTGCGCGTACTGTTGCTGCTAAAGTTTTACCTGAGCTCGCAAAACTTTATGCAGACAAAGAAGTCGAGTTACGCTGCGATGCTGAATCTAAAAAAATTCTAGATAACTATCCGCATCTGCAATCTGCAACTGAAGAAGACTGGCGCACAGAATATCTCGATGCGATTCTGGCTGTGAAGATAGTCGCTAATGTGGATGAAGCAATCGATCATATTAATACCTATTCATCGCAACACACCGATGCCATCATCACCGAAGACTATAGTCGCGCTATGCAATTTTTACGCGAAGTCGATTCTGCTTCAGTGATGGTGAATGCCTCTACACGCTTTGCTGATGGTTTTGAATATGGACTAGGTGCAGAGATAGGAATCTCGAATGACAAACTCCATGCACGTGGCCCAGTTGGTTTAGAAGGTCTGACCTCATTGAAATACGTTGTACTAGGTCATGGCGAAGTGAGAGTCTAAGTTCACATTCAGTAACAGTAATTAGGATAACAACATGCTGTGGATTAAAGCTTTGCATATTGTATTTATCGCTTCATGGTTTGCCGGTTTATTTTATTTACCGCGCATCTTTGTGAATTTAGCGATGGAGACGAATGAGATAGCCACTGCCAGACTCTTACTGATGGCAAGAAAGTTATATCGCTTTATGACCATACTCGCTGTACCGGCCTTAGCATTAGGTCTGTGGTTATGGTTAGGTTATGGCATAGGTATGGCAAGTGGCTGGATGCATGTAAAACTAGCGCTCGTCGTTTTATTACTTGGCTATCATCATGTTTGCGGTCGCATGCTAAAACAATTTGAACAAGGTGCCAACCAACGCAGTCACATCTGGTATAGATGGTTTAATGAAGCACCCGTGATTGGGATGTTCATTGTCGTGATCTTAGTCGTTGTTAAGCCGTTTTAAATTTCACAATAAAAACTAACTCCTCATGACTAAAACAGTAGAATATTTTCTTGCACCACAATCACCTTATGCTTATCTAGGGCATGACCGCTTTGTCAGCATCACAAAAAAAGCACAAGCAACGGTACTCATTAAACCATTCGATGTAGCAAAGATTTTTAGTTTGTCT
>JAXISQ010000158.1:0-4707 GCA_034680505.1 Noviherbaspirillum sp. | reverse complement strand
TCTAGAGGATCAGCATTAATTAAGTTGTGTGGAGTTTGAACTAAAAATAATTTTTCTTCTTTTAAGAAAAATCCTACTGTTTTTACTAAAAAATCAGATGAAGGAATATGGTCGCAATCAAAAATTGCAACTAATTCACCGCTACTATTTTTTAATGCGTTATTAATATTGCCTGCTTTGGCTGAAACATTACGTTCGCGTGTGAGATAAGTAGCGCCGAAATCCGACGCCAATTTTTTTAATTGATTGGCGCGTTGTTGAGCATGTGCTGCATAGGCCTTATTTTTAGATTGGGTTTTTTCTTCTGTCCCACCATCATCTAATAAATAAACATGTAATTTTTCTTTTGGATAGTGTAATTGCGTTGCTGATACTAATGTTGGGGAAACTATATGAAATTCTTCATCATAGGTTGGTATAAAAATATCGACATGAGGAAGATTATTAAAATCTGCTGGTAGAGGTGCTGCTTCTCTATGAATAGGATTGATGTTATTGATATAGCCGAGTAGTGAAATCATGAAGCAATAGCATTCAGCTAAAAATAAAACGATACTAAAAATAAGTGTGGGTAGGTTAGCTTCTAATGGCAGTGTTTCTGTGCCTCTCCAGTAGAGATAATGCAAGGTTAAAAATAAGCCTATGCTGATGGTCACCAAGCGAATGGAGAAATTATTTTTTATTCTGTCTGTATCTCTAAAAAGATAAGCAAATAATAAAATTGATAAAAGCACTCCTGAGATGACTAAGTTTTCCTCAAAGGAGTAAGGAGTGGTTGCGATATAAATGATGGCGACAGTGCAGAGAGTGATCGCGATACTCTTTAAAATCGTTAAGGCTTTTATTTTTTTATTCATAGTTTTGTTTGTAACCCATTTGTTTTTGGTCATTTAAAAGCGAACTAATTTGTATTTTTTGATTTCAATTTTTTTAATGTTGTAAAAATAATGAAACATTTGACTTATATTGTCAAATTACTATCAAGAAAGATTTATTTGAATTTCTTTATGGGAACAGAATTGACGCCAGCATTGACTGGTTTTATTGGGAAAGTTAAAGATAAAACAGCATCAATTTTTTTATTGATTAAAACGAGAGAACAAGAATTTGATCTTCTTAAATCTCAATAAAATCCTGTTTAATATGCAAATTAAAAAGGGTGAGTTGACAAATATTCCAGTGTTGGAATTGATTGCGGATTGGCTGAGGTGGGGAGTTTGATGCGATTGAATTTTCTACTTTGCTACTCGAATTCAATAAAAAGAAAAGTTAATTAGAGAACAGAATAAAAATAATCTCATTCTCTAATTATCAGTAGCAGTGTGTAAGACTAATTTTGTTTTTGATGGAAAACATTAACGCCGTTCTGTACGGTTTTTATGATCAGTTCTGGCGTAGCCCGTATATGTGCTTCTAGTGCCAAAGCAGCGCGCGCTTCATTACCTTCCATCGCTGCATTGAAAATCAATTCATGTTCGCTGTGAACATCTCTTTCACTTTGCAGGCCAATTGCATATCGGCGATAGCGCTCACCATTTTGAGTCAGTTGATGCAGTACTCGTAGAGTCCATGGTGAAGTGCAGGCAGCTAATAAAGCGATATGAAATTTTGCGTTAGCTTTTTCCCAGTCTTTTGCATAAGCAGGGAGTAGAGGCTGCTCAAACTGCGATAGTTGTTCATAGCTTTGTTGTAATTCTTTACGCCACTGCGCATCACCTTGGCGTATGGAGTCGCGCAAAGCTTGAGTTTCTATAGTGACGCGCAAATGTGTAATATCGATCAACTCTTCAATCGCAATCGGCGCTACTTTAAAACCTCGTTGTCCCTCTGTAATAACGAGCGCGTCACTTAAGAGTCGGGTTAATGCTTCACGTAAGGTACCTGCGCCGACTTGATAACGATCTTTCAGATGCTCAATCAGTAATTTAGTACCTGGCGCTAGTTTGCCATTAACGATATCTTCACGTAGCTCTTCATAAGCACGTTCAATTAGCGTGCGATAACCTGTCACATTAGTAGTTTTAGCTATGTGTAATGTCGTGTTGAGAGTTTTTTTTGTCACGAAACGACTTCTTCTTTCTTGAAATTTAATAAATAGTTTTACTCTTTATGCATGCGTTGCAAGCGATAACTGAGTTGTGGGCGAGTGAGTCCTAGTGAACGAGCAGCAGCAGATAGATTGCCACTTGCACGTGAGACGGCCTCTTGAATTAAACCATCCTCTAAAACATCTAAGCTTAATCCACGCTGCTGTAAATCTTCAAATAAAGTATGAAACTCAGCACTGGTACTGGGTTGTAATTCTCCTGATGAATTTATTGAGACGCGTTCATAACTAGGTGGAATAGTAAATAAATCTTCTACATCGACCATTTGACCCGGTGCAGTCACTATGAGTCCACGTTCAATAAGATTTTCAAGCTCACGTATATTGCCAGGCCATGGGTAACGTCGCATAGCATCAAGCGCACGATCTGTAATTCCTGATACACGTTTATTGTGTTGAGCCATAAATTTTTTTAGTAAATGGTTGGCTAACACTTCTATATCTTCTACACGATCGCGAAGAGGCGGTATCGCTATCGGATATACATTAAGACGATACATAAGATCACGACGAAAACGGCCAGCTTCAACTGCAGCTTGTAAATCCACATTGGTTGCAGCAACTACACGTACATCGACTTTGCGAGTTTGTGTAGAACCCAAACGTTCTACTTCGCCATTTTGTAAAACACGTAATAGCTTCGCTTGTGCTGCTAAGGGAAGATCGCCTAATTCATCCAGAAATAACGTGCCACCATCGGCACGTTCAAAGCGTCCTGCTCTAGCAGTACCAGCACCCGTGTAGGCACCTTTTTCAGCGCCAAATAATTCACTTTCTATCAGTTCGTGTGGGAGAGCTGCACAATTAACTGCAACAAAAGGTTGATTAGCACGATTACTTAAGCCATGTAGCGTGCGTGCAAAGCGTTCTTTACCAACGCCGGTTTCTCCAGTCAGCATGACTGTTACTTGTGTAGCAGCTGCTTTGCGTAACAGCTCAATTGATTGCTGAAATGATTTTGAGCGACCAATGAGCTCACCGAGATCATCACTAGGACTAATCGATGTTCTTAGACTCTCAATTTCTGCTTGTAAGTCTTCCATACGAACTAGCAGTGAATCAGCTGCATAATCTTCTTGTAGTTGCTCGCCATCTGGCCAGTCTTTAAGAGGTCTGCCTTCGATACGGCAGTGAGCGTGACCGCAAGCAGCGCATTGAGTTTCTTTATAAATTACCGGCTGTCCCATAAATGCACTGACATAGCCGGAAGCATAACCACACAACATCCAACAAACTGGATCAGTTTGCTGACCAAAATGTTTGGTATGCGTTTCAACTTCCCAAGAATGATCCCAGCGGAAGATACCTAGATGTTCGCCAGTTTCTAAATTCAGTTCGAATTTCTCAGGTGTGACTTGCACGGCACCTTCCAACATATGTAGTTGGGGCCCGACTGTAAATTGGTCATAGGGAGAGGCATTCGGACGCACTTGCCTTGCTAGTGCAGCATCGCGACTACCAGACGCATAGCCCGCTCGCATTAAAACGCGACGGGTTTGCGCAATACCGATTGTTTGCATTAATTCACGTCTTAATCCACCCAAAGCCTCGACATGCAATAAAAGCATGCGATGTCCAGCCAGCCAAATCCGTCCATCTCCCGCAGAAAAATGCACCAAACGCCGAAGATCGGCATCTTGTGGCAAAGGAGGTAGGTTGGGAAATTCCATCTCAAATATCGATAAAAATGGTGGATGTGCTTTTAATTATGAAATGTTCGGTTATTGATCAATTCGTGACTGACTTTATCATTTGATGAAATTTCTCACCAGTAATTTCATCAAATGATCAAAAATAGGGCGGTAAAAAGTATATTTTTTAATAATAGAGTTAATTTTAAGAAAATTTATTTAGTTAATGAAATGATGAAAACCTATGTTTTACCTAAAATTATCGATATTTTTAGTTTCTATGGGAAATACTGGCACATCAATTGCATTAGAGATATAGCCAAAAAGAATATCTTGTTATAACGGAAATCTTATCAATGAGTAGCTCGGATCCAAAAAATGCTTTGCCTGAACCCATGCCGATTTCGGTATTGGATTCAGTTAATACCGATGCTGCAACGCTAGCGCGGCGCTTTGTTCGTGTAACGCAGCGTCAACCGAATGGCTTAGTTGCCTTTGAGTTCTCTGTAGGTTGGCCGGACATGTCTGTCGAATTAGTGCTGCCGGAAGAGCAATTCAATGAATTTTGTTTAAAAAATAAAGTGGAATTCCTCACGCAAGCCGTGGGTGAAAAGCTAGGAGACCAAAGTCATGACGAGTATTGATTTACAAGCTAAAGAAATTAAACCTACGCGTAATACGTTTACGCATGTAGCGCGCTACATAGGAGGGGATAAGCCTGCAACGCGTTATCAAGAAGCGACCTTTGGTGCGCAACCTACGCAGAATTTTCACTATCGTCCAACTTGGGATCCAAAATATGAATTGTTTGATGCTTCACGCTCAGCAATCAAGCTTGCGGATTGGTATGTCTTAAAAGATCCGCGTCAGTATTACTACGCAACTTGGACCATGGCGCGTGCCCGTCAACAAGAAGCAGTAGAAGCGAATTATCAATTCGTGGAAGCACGTGGTTTATTAGGTCGTATG
>JAXISQ010000157.1:0-4746 GCA_034680505.1 Noviherbaspirillum sp. | reverse complement strand
GGCAAGGATTTGATGGTAAGCATAGGTGAGTATCCATTGCATCAACAAGATGGAGAAAATCTATTTCATGGCAAACGTTTGATTTATCTATGTTGGGAAAATCATTTAATGTTTGCGGCACCCTTATGTGTGCCCTTGCCACCGACCTTGCCTTTCGGTGCTTTGATTCGTGATGTGTTACCTGAACTGTATGGTGAACATCCTGAATTTGAAGACATCGATTGGAAGCGTACGCTATGGTTTAACTCCGATACGCGTTTCATTCCCGATGTAGGTAAATCATTAGAGCACCATGGTTTAGCGCATAAATCACTGATTCGTTTTCGTACCCCAGCATTAGAAGGTAGTCGTGCTTCTGCAGCTGACGGTAAACAAGCTTTTTAAATCATCTGACTTCCTGTTCACATCATGTCTTCGCAACTTACTATTGAACCCTTAGGCGCGACCATCGAAGTCGAAGAAGGTCAAACCATTTTGGATGCAGCACTACGTCAAGGTATTTATATTCCGCATGCTTGTGGTCATGGCTTGTGTGGCACTTGCAAAGTACAAGTCTTAGGCGGCAATGTCGATCATGGCGTCTCTAATCCTTTTGCGTTAATGGATTTTGAACGTGATGAAGGCAAAACACTGGCATGTTGTGCCACCTTAGAAAGTGATGTCACGGTTGAAGCCGATATTGATGATGAGCCTGATGCACGCATTATTCCAGTTGAAGATTTCGATACCGTCGTTAGTCGTATAGAAACGCTGACACCAACCATCAAAGGTATTTGGTTAAAGCTTGATAGAACGATAGATTTTCAAGCAGGGCAATATGTGCAAATCATCATGCCGGGAGTAGAAGGTGGTCGTCCATTTTCCATAGCTAATGCGCCAGAAGAAATTGCACGTACTGGTGAATTAGAAATCAATGTGCGTATTGTGGAAGGCGGGTCTGGTACTGCTTATTTACACAATCAATTAAAAGTAGGTGACAAGCTACGAGTGTCTGGTCCTTATGGACGTTTCTTCGTACGTAGTTCTGAAAAAGAACCCATTATTTTTATGGCAGGCGGTTCAGGTCTTTCCAGTCCACGTTCTATGATTTTGGATTTATTAGCGCAAGGATCGCAACAAGAGATCACGCTAATTTATGGTCAACGCAATCTCGCTGAGTTGTATTACGACGCAGAATTTAAAGCGCTCGCTCAACAGCATAAGAATTTTCATTATGTTCCTGCATTGAGTGAAGATGCCACAGGCTTTGATGGTCTCAAAGGTTTTGTGCATGACGCCGCTAAAGAACATTTCAATGGTGATTTTTCTGGACACAAAGCTTATCTTTGTGGACCACCGGTAATGATAGAAGCGTGTTTATCGACTTTGATGCAAGGTCGTTTATATGAACGCGATATCTATGCTGAAAAATTTATTACCGCAGCCGATGCATCGAAACCACGTAGTGCATTCTTTAAACGTGTGTAGTGAATAGCTATGTTTGATTTCCGTCCTAAAGTGCAAGTCACGATAGAACAAACAGGTGAATGTTATCCCTGTGCAGTCGGTGAGAGCTTGCTAAAAGGGATGCTGCGTTTAGGACGTAAAGGTATTCCAGTTGGTTGTGTAAATGGTGGTTGTGGTGTGTGCAAGGTGCGCATATTACAAGGTAAGACAGAAGTATTAGGGCCAGTCAGTCGTGCTCACGTAACCGAATCAGAAGAAGCACAGGGATATACGCTGGCTTGCAGAGTAGGGCCCACTTGCGAGGTGAAGCTCGAAGTGGCAGGCAAGATGATTAAACCGTTTTCTAAGGGGTTTCCCGGGCAGGCTACCCCACCTGCAATAACGAAATAAATAAGGAGACAAAAATGGGAGTGATGCGCATAGGGCATGCCAGTATCAAAGTGATGGACATGGCAGCCGCAGTTAAGCACTACACAGAAGTGCTGGGCATGAAAGTAACGATGGAAGATAAATCAGGCAATGTCTATTTGAAGTGCTGGGATGAATGGGATCGTTATTCCATTATTCTCACTCCATCAGATCAAGCTGGTTTAAATCACGTTGCTTATAAAGTTGAAAAAGACAGCGACTTAAACGATTTAAAACAACGTATAGAAGCATACGGTGTGAAGGTAACAGAACTGGCTGAAGGCGCATTGCCTGCAACCGGTCGTATGTTGCAATTCAAACTGCCAAGCGGTCATGAAATGCGTTTATTCGCGCAAAAAGAATTTGTAGGTACTGAAGTAGGTAGCACCAATCCTGATCCATGGCCAGATAACATCACAGGTGCAGGAGCGCACTGGGTTGATCATGTGCTACTAATGTGTGAACTCAATCCTGAAACAGGTGTTAATACAGTTGCTGAGAACACTGAATTCTTATGTAAGGCTTTAGATTTTTATTTGGTCGAACAAGTCATGGTTGGTCCGGGCGGAGCAATTCAGGCAGCGTCCTGGCTGGCACGTACCAGTACACCACATGACATCGCTTTCGTTGGTGCACCTAAATCTGGCTTCCATCACGTATCCTTCTTCCTTGATTCATGGCACGATATTCTAAAAGCTGCCGACATCATGGCGAAGAAAAAAGTCAAAATCGATGTGGCGCCGACTCGTCATGGCATCACACGCGGTGAAACGATTTACTTCTTTGATCCTAGTGGCAATCGGAATGAAACCTTTGCAGGTTTAGGTTATCTGTCACAACCTGATCGTCCTGTTACAACGTGGACTGAAGACAAACTGTGGACTGGTATTTTCTATCATACCGGTGATGCAGTACCTACCTTCACCGACGTTTATACCTGATGCAGCATTAAGTTTTTCGCTTGTGTATCGACTGCTTTATTGACGCAGTCGATACCAGTGAAAATGCTCGCACAACAGAAATAAACGCTGCCAATACTGGCGATTCAACAGTCTGTTCAACCAGACAATGACATTCAATTTCGTAAAGATGGTTACTGATCAAAGCAAGATGCAACACACGTGTCAGTCACAGACTGGCTGTGATGGCATTTTGTTTTTCAATATAAAGCGTCAGCAAAGCAATGGTGATCAGCATTCCTTAATTTTTTCAATCTAAAGTAAACCTCGATTTGAGAGACTTTTATGAGTAAAACGAATTTACCAACCGTGAGTGCTTCACAAGCGGTGATTACGGCTGAAGCAGCAAGCATTGCCTTGCAAGCGACTGTAGATCACGCAAAATTATTAGGCATCGCAATTAATGTCGCCATCACAGATAGTGCGGGCGTGATGGCTGGATTTTTACGTATGCCAGGCGCGTTTTTACATTCGATAGATATCGCTATCGATAAAGCCTATACCTCAGCAAGTTTTGGATTTCCGACTAGTCAATGGATGAAAGTCTTGGAAAGTGATGCAGCATTACGTGCAGGTTTACCTTTGCGTCCACGTTTAGTCATCTTTGGTGGTGGACTACCTATTGTTGAAAAAGGCGTTCGCATAGGTGGTATCGGTGTATCGGGTGGATCAGCGGAAGAAGATGAAGAATGCGCGCGCGCAGGATTAAAAGCCATAGGTTTAGCTTAAGTAAACATAAAGTAAAAATTTCATATTTAGATCACCTCTGAATATAGAGCGAATTAAAACAGGAAATATCATGAAACAGTTTCATAATTTTATTAACGGTGTGTTTGTACCAACTACTAAAACATTTGAAAAACGTACACCTATTTCGAATCAAGTGATAGGTCTAGCGCATGAAGCAGGTCAAGCTGAAGTCGATGCGGCTGTCAAAGCAGCACGTGCTGCTTTGAATGGTGAATGGGGCAAGATGTCAGTAGTAAAGCGTGTAGAAATGCTGTACGCAGTGGCAGATGAAATCAATCATCGCTTTGATGAATTTTTAGAAGCTGAACTAGCCGATACAGGTAAGCCACATTCCTTAGCTTCACATATTGATATTCCACGTGGTGCAGCGAATTTCAAAGTCTTTGCTGACATCATTAAAAATGCACCGACTGAAAGCTTCACGATGACCACACCAGATGGTGGGACTGCAGTCAGCTATGGTGTACGTACACCACTCGGCGTGATCGGTGTGGTTTGTCCATGGAATTTACCGCTCTTACTCATGACATGGAAAGTTGGTCCTGCACTTGCCTGCGGCAATGCAGTGGTAGTGAAGCCTTCAGAAGAGACGCCTGCAACAGCGACCTTGCTAGGTGAGGTGATGAATAAAGTAGGTATACCGAAAGGTGTCTATAACGTTGTACATGGCTTTGGTCCAAATTCAGCAGGTGAGTTTTTAACACGCCATCCTGATGTTGATGCGATTACCTTCACAGGTGAAACACGTACCGGCGAAGCCATCATGGCTGCTGCAGCAAAAGGTGTACGTCCTGTTTCCTTTGAGCTCGGTGGTAAGAATGCAGGCATTGTGTTTGCCGATGCAGATTTTGATAAAGCGATTGCGGGTATCACACGTAGTACCTTTGAAAACTGCGGTCAGGTTTGCTTAGGTACGGAGCGTGTGTATGTACAGCGTCCCATATTTGATAAATTTGTCGCTGCATTAAAAGAAAAAGCAGAGTCATTAAAAATAGGTCCACCGAATGAACCTGGTGTAGGTTTAGGTCCGCTGATCTCTGCAGAGCATAAAGAAAAAGTCATGTCGTATTACGAAAAAGCACGCGCAGAAGGCGCCAAAGTTGTAACAGGTGGTGGTGCGCCAGAAATGAAAGGCGAATATGCGCAAGGTCATTGGGTGCAACCAACTATTTGGACAGGATTG
>JAXISQ010000156.1:0-4752 GCA_034680505.1 Noviherbaspirillum sp. | reverse complement strand
GCATCTGCAGTCGAAGCACCGGTCACCATATTACGGGTGTATTGTTCATGACCTGGTGTGTCTGCAATAATAAATTTACGTTTAGGCGTAGCGAAATAACGGTAAGCCACATCAATCGTAATGCCTTGTTCGCGCTCTGCTTCTAAGCCATCGGTCAGTAGTGATAAATCTACCGTGTCCCCTACTGTGCGTTTATGGCGTGCACGTGAGATGGCATCTAACTGATCTGCAAAAATACCTTTGCTATCAAATAGCAGACGGCCAATTAAGGTGCTCTTACCATCATCGACTGATCCTGCTGTGATGAAGCGTAGTAGGCCACGTTCGAGTTTTGTATGTGCTTCGGTCATGTTGTTATCCAATACAGCGTTCATCAGAAATAGCCTTCTTTCTTGCGTTTTTCCATCGAGGCTTCTGAAGTTTGATCATCCATGCGGGTAGCGCCGCGTTCGGTAATTTGTGTCACTGCTGTCTCAGCAATAATGGCACTAACATCCGCTGCATCTGAAGCTACAGGGCAGGTGCAAGAAATATCACCTACAGTACGAAAACGTACGGTACGTGTCTCAACAGTTTCACCATCTTTTGCTGGGGTGAGTGGTGTGAGTGGTACTAACAAGCCATTGCGTGGAATGACTTGACGTTGATGCGCGAAATAAATCGGAGGTAGTGCGAGTTTTTCACGTGCGATGTATTGCCACACATCGAGTTCAGTCCAATTTGAAATAGGGAACACGCGCATGTTTTCACCCTTATGTACACGCGTGTTGTAGAGATCCCAGAGTTCAGGACGTTGTGCTTTAGGATTCCACTGACCAAATTCATCACGGAAGGAAAAGATACGTTCTTTCGCACGTGCTTTTTCTTCATCTCTGCGTGCACCACCTATGCAAGCATCAAACTGATGTTCAGCGATAGTTTCTAGTAGGGTGACTGCTTGTGCCGCATTGCGTGAGTCGGTTTGTGGATTGCGTAAACGTACGGTGCCACGCTGTATAGAATCTTCTACTGAACCTACGATAAGTCGTTCACCTAATTCAGCCACGCGCTGATCACGGAAGGTAATGACTTCTTCAAAGTTATGACCTGTATCGATATGCACTAAAGGAAAAGGAAATTTGCCTGGTCTGAACGCTTTCTCTGCGATTCTTAACAAGACCACAGAATCTTTACCGCCTGAGAACAGTAAAGCAGGATTACTACATTCAGCAGCAACCTCACGCATGATGTGTATAGATTCAGACTCTAACCAATCTAAATGACGGTTACTCGCTGCTTCAGAAAAGTGTTTTTCTACGGCTTTATTCATAATAATTTTTACTTTAAAAAATCTTAAAGGTGAAGTGCCTTATAAACTTCAGGCAGATTTGACACGCACGAGTTTGCCATCGACCACATGCAGTCCGCATTCTTTTGATTCGGGGTTTTCCCACCACCATCTGCCAGCACGAATATCTTCACCAGGCTCAATAGCGCGTGTGCAGGGCTGACAACCTATAGAGGGATAACCATGATCATGTAGAGGATTATAAGGTACGTCATTGTGGCGGATGTAATGCCACACTTCGTCTTCTGACCAATCAGCTAAGGGATTGAATTTGGTCATGCTATGTGCTGCATCATCTTCTTGAATTTCTAGTGCAGTACGCGTCGTCGATTGCGCTTTGCGTTGACCAGTAATCCAAGCCTTGTTGCCAGCTAATGCACGATTCAATGGCTCCACTTTACGAATGCGGCAGCATTCTTTGCGCATTTCTACACTGTGATAAAACGCATCGAGTCCATTCGTTTTTACATACTCATCAACTGCGCTTTGTTCAGGTTTGTAAAGCGTGACGGTGTAATCATAGCGCTGTTGAATTTTATCCAACACACCTAAAGTCTCTGCATGCAGTCGACCTGTCTCTAAGGAAAAGATTTTGATATTGAGTTTGTCACGCAAAATCAAATCAGTCAGTACCATATCTTCTGCTGCCAGACTAGATGCAAAAACAGCAGGCGTGAAGTCCTGTGCAATACGATGAAGAGTTGCTTTGGTCGAAGACAGTAAATGTTCAAATGCCGCATTATTAATATTACTCATCGTGGTTCCTGTGCAGTAGGACGAGTCACACGACGGAATAGCGGTGTTTTTTGATCCCAAGACGATTGATAGACATCAGAAAAATCAGTCAGTCCTTTCAAGGCGTCTTGTATGCTGCGATCTTCACGGGTTGCAAATGCATTAAAGCCCACACGCTGTAAATAAAATAATTGATCACGCAATACATCACCAACAGCACGTAATTCACCCGTGTAGTGTAGGCGTGAACGTAATTGCATAGCGATAGAATAACCACGTCCATCAGAAAAAACAGGAAAGTCGATTGCAATCAGAGGCAAGTGAGCAATGTCTTCTTTCAATTGTTCAGCACGTTCATCACTGGCCAACCACACACCAATATCAGTGCGTGATTTAAGCTGTGTTTTTTGTGCGAGCCATACTTGTAAAGGCACGATGTGTTTACCTGCACCGACCTTAACGGAATCAGGCGTTTCACCTTCTGCTAACTTAAGCAGGTTCCAATCGTCTTTAACGATGGCTTTATCTTTGATGATCTCACGCATATGCATCTTCTCCTGCTTGATAATGAGCGCCTTCAATTGGGGTTGCATAAACATGCGTCTTGAATGGATCAATCCCTAAGCGACGCACTGTATCAATGAAGCGTTCATCTTCAAAACGATCACGCACATAGACTTCAAGAATTCTGCCTACCACTTCAGGCATTTGTTTAGCAGAGAAAGAAGGGCCTATGATTTTACCAATTGAGCTTTGATTGCCTTGAGCGCCACCGATTGAAACTTGATACCACTCAGAGCCATCTTTATCCACACCGAGAATGCCAATGCTGCCTACATGATGATGACCACAAGCGTTAATACAGCCTGAGATGTTGAGTTCTATATCACCAATATCGTGTTGGAAATCGAGATTATCAAAACGCTCTGCAATTGCTTCAGCAATGGGAATGGATTTCGCATTAGCCAGAGAACAGAAATCACCACCAGGGCAGCAAATAATATCGGTCAATAAACCAATATTCGGTGTCGCTAATCCATGTTCTTTCGCTTCTTGCCACAAGGCGAATAAATCAGCTTGCTTCACATCGGCTAAGACCAGATTTTGTTCATGCGTGACACGCAGTTCACCAAAACTATAACGATCTGATAAATCAGCAATGAAATCAATTTGTTCTGCTGTTGCATCACCTGGAGGTGTGCCAGTCTTTTTCAGTGAAAGCGTGACGATAGCGTAACCCGCAACCTTATGCGGTTTAACATTGCGTTGTACCCAATTTGAAAAAGCTTTATGTTCAGTGCGCAAAGCGAGTAAAGCCGATTCATCATTACTGAGTTTTTCATAAGCAGGTGGTGCAAAATAGCTAGTCACACGATCGAGTTCTTCTTGTGTGATCGTACTAGGTGCATCTTGTAAGTCTAGCCATTCTTGTTCAACCTGACGTGTGAACTCTTCTATGCCTAAGGCTTTTACTAAAATTTTGATACGTGCTTTGTATTTATTATCGCGACGACCATATTCGTTATACACACGCATAATCGCTTCTACATAAGTGAGCAAATGCTGCCATGGTAAGAACTGACGCACTACGCTACCCAGTATGGGCGTTCTTCCCATACCACCACCGGCGAGGATTTGAAAACCTAATTCACCTGCTTCATTGCGAATCACATTTAAACCGATGTCATGAATCTGCACAGCAGCCCGGTCATGCGTTGCTGCGTTAATTGCGATTTTAAATTTACGTGGTAACCAAGCAAACTCAGGATGAAAAGTGCTCCATTGACGCAAAATTTCTGCAAACGGACGCGGGTCGATTAACTCATCCGCTGCCACACCACAGAATTCATCAGAAGTGATATTACGTATGCAATTACCGGAAGTTTGAATCGCATGCATTTCCACAGTGGCTAGATCAGCCAGAATGTCAGGACATTTTTCTAACTCTATCCAGTTGTATTGAATATTTTGACGGGTAGTGAAATGGCCATAGCCACGATCATATTTGCGTGCGATATGACCGAGCATACGCATCTGTGTCGATGACAATAAACCATAAGGAATCGCAACGCGCAGCATATAAGCATGACGCTGCATATATAAACCATTTTGCAAACGCAGCGGACGGAATTCATCTTCCGTCAGTTCATCTGTAATGCGACGCTTTACCTGATCGCGAAATTGCGCAACGCGCTCTTTAACAATCTGATGATCATATTGGTCGTAACGATACATAGTAAGTCCTTGTCAGATCGTGATCACAACACCAGCTTGACTGCTACGCCTGTTAGCGTGGTAGCGAGTAAGCCGCGTAAAAATTTTTCAGGCACTGAACGTGCTGCGAGTGAACCTATGGTGATGCCAGGTATAGAACCCACCAATAGCATGAACAACAATTCCCAGTTAATTGAACCCAACCACCAGTGACCAAACGCAGCGAGTGCAGTGAGTGGCACGGCATAGGCGATATCAGTACCCGCGATTTCAGCGGATGAGAGTCGAGGGTAGAGCAACACTAAAATAGTTGCGCCTACTGCACCGGCACCAATCGAAGAAATAGTGACTAAGGTACCAATCACAGCGCCGGCAATAATTGTGGCGACAATCTGCTTTTGACCCTGCAACTGTTTCTCAGGATGGGCATTCATCCAGTTTTGCATACGACCACGAAACACAATCGCAATCACAGT
>JAXISQ010000155.1:0-4774 GCA_034680505.1 Noviherbaspirillum sp. | reverse complement strand
CGCACTAGCTCTTGCTCTATGACTGGCAGCATTTTTATCTGAGCCAATGCAGCTTGCATTTCTTTGTCAATATCACGTATCTGCGTATCGACGCTTTGCACTAACGGGTGTTGATCTGTATAGCGCGATAGCAAATCTGCCCGTTTTTGATCTAACTCTATGCGCTTAGCTCGTGCAGTCGCTGTTCTCTGCAAATTAATTCTAGCCTCTTCGCCTAAATCAACAGTGCCATGCGCATTTCTAAAATGATTATATTTTGCTTCACCCTGCTCAAGTTGTTGCTTTAACTCGGGGAGTTTCTTATTCAAGTAAGCCAAAGATAGCTCTGCCTCTTCCGTTCTTCTCGCTGCATTTTGTGCCATATATTGCGCACCAATTTCTGATAACAAACGATAAACATCACCCGCATGCTCCCCTTTTAACACTGCGCTGATCACACCCGACTGCTTACCAATCTCAGCAACTGTCAGTGACTTTTGTGTATTTTCTATTATTGTTAGTTGTGAATTTTTTGTTACTTGAAATTTCGTACCTGGTAGAGCTAGTGGTTGGCGCATTTGCAAAGTGATAGGGCCATATTCACTCATCACCGTGCTCATCTCCTCGCCAGCTATCTGAAACTCTACATCACTGTTAGGTTCACTCACTTTAAGACTATGATCTTTTTGTACTTCAAATATAAAAGTTTGGTTTTCTAATAATGCAGGTACATCAAATTTTTGTATGCTTAATTTTTCATCACCCCATGCGTAGCCACGTAAGCCCTGTATTTCAGGAAAATATCTTTCCAGATGGCGTTGTGCTAACCAATCACCTATCCACGGCACTCTCACAGGTTCAACTTGAATGGCAATACCTAGCTTATCTATAGCTCGCGAAATAACCATACGCGAACGTAGTAATTCAATTTCAGCTGTAGCTGGCGTTTTCAAATCCAGCATAGAGCCTGCTTCACCTATGATATTTTTAGGTTCGCGCTGCCCTTTTTCCTCTACATGAATTAATAAGCTTGCTTCATAGATGGGCTTAATACTATAAGCAATGATGAAACCTAGCAAAGTAATCGTCATGGCAATGGCAGCAATTAACCAGCGATGTTGCCTCACCGTGTCTAAGTAAAAGTGCAGGCTAGCGTCATGACTCACAGAATAAGGTGAAGGCGATGCATCACTTAATAACACTGGATGGACTAAGGGATGATGGCTCATATTTTTCCTGTGATTGTGATTAACACTGTGGTAGTTGTTATTTTGAATGCGCTTAACGTCCTGGTGTAGTCGCAATGACTGCTGTAGGCAAGGCACCAGGTATCATCGCACTGACAGTACGGTTCCAATTTGTAAGCGGTGTAGCTGCTACATACACGACATCTTTAGGATTAAGCTCAAAACCTTCCGCTAGTGCTAATGCATCCGGCACATTCGCATCTAACTGATACACCACTGACTCTTGTGTATTTCTTCGTATGACATAGACTTTTTTTGCATCACCTGTCACCGGATTAATGCCACCAGCTTCACCCAAGGCTTCATTTAAACTTAAACGACCATTGCGCATAGGTAGTGAACGCGGCGCAGTCACTTCACCTGAAATAAAAACTTTACTTTCTTCACGTGATAAGACACGCACCACATCACCATTTCTAAGCATGATCTCAGCCGGATTTAAACCTCTTTGTACTAATAAAGGTAAATTAATCAAATAGGTTTTACCTGCACGTGCAACACTAACCCGACTTTGATCTGCTGTAGGCTGCAATCCTCCTGCACGGTTAATCGCTTCAATCAAGGTCATAGGAATATCATTAATCGCTTGCACACCTGGTAGTCTGACTTCACCATCGACATATACGCGCTTGCTTCTATACGCCAGCATTCGTAAAGTAACACGTGGATTTTTTAAATACTCAGCTAATTTTTGTGTGATTTTTTTATGTACTTCTGCAGTCGTAAGACCAGCTACGTGCATTTGTCCTGCATAAGGAAATTCCAACATACCTTTTTGATCTACTTCAAATCCTGACTGTGCTTGTGCAAGTGGACTGAATGCCACGCCACCCGCCACCACTGCTCCAGGCGGCACAGCAGGTAACATGGATGCTGATAATTCAGGATGATCCCAGACAACGATTTGTAATATGTCGCCGGGCTCTATGGTGTAAATCAGTGCAGGCTGGAGTAGTGCACTAATATCTTCTGAGACTTGTTGTTCGCGTAATTTTCGCTCCACCTTAACTAAGCGTGGAGTAATAATTTTTATAGGCGGTGTAACTTGCCCCTCTTCATTTCCTTGAGTTTCAACCTTGGGGGCATTACTAAACTGTATCCCTGGTGCCATAGCAGTACAAGCACTTAGCATACTAACTAAACTCCAAGCTACAGTAATAGCAATCAATAAACTGAGGTAGCGCTTATCTCGCATGCATGTTCTCCTGTAATGTCTGCAGTGCAGAGCATGCTGTTATGACAGCTACACTCTGACTGCTAACAAAGGATCACTTTACGATGCGATGAAAACTATGCCGTTGAGATTGCTCAGGCTTCTCTGAGAGTTTGTAAGGGAGCTTGCGTTAACACAGATCGTAGACTAAACCAGCCACCGATTAAGGCAGTCAACATGCCTATTCCTATGCCTGCTATCCACAGCAATGGACTTAAAGACCAACTAAAATCAAAAATCTGTCGCGCTAACAACCAACCTGTTAATCCAGCACCAGTCGCTGCAAGCAAACCTGCAACCGATCCAATTAATAAACACTCTAGTGTTTGCGCATGTTTAAGTTGATTTTTTGTTGCACCTAATGCCCGTAACAATGCGGATTCTCTAAGTCTTTCTTGTTGCGACACCAGCATAGCGGCAATTAAGACTAGTACGCCTGCAGCTAGTGTAAAGATAAATAAAAACTCTACTGCAGCAATCACTTGATTAATAACTTGCTGTATCTGGGACAGTAAACTACCAACATCCACAATCGTCAGATTAGGATAGCTTTTTACTAGTTGATTAATCAAGCTATGTTCTTGTGGCGGCAAACGAAACGCTGTGATCCAACTTTGTGGTAATTGCTCGCTATGGGATGGACTAAGAATCACAAAAAAATTCACCCGCATAGAGCCCCATTCTAACTTTCTTAAGCTCGTGACTTTAGCTTCTACAATGTCACCTGCCACATCAAATCGTAAGTTATCGCCTAGTGTGATGCCTAAGGTCTTAGCAAGTCCTTCTTCAACAGATGCTTCAATTTGCGTCGCCTTGTTATCAAACCACTGCCCTGCAATAATTTTATTTTTCAGCGGTAGCTCAGACATAGTAGATAAATTAAATTCACGCTCTACCAAACGTCGTGCACGCTCGTCGTCATAGGAAAGCGGTGTGATTTCTTGTTCACGGATTTTAATTAAACGTCCACGTATCATGGGATACAGCTGCGCTCCCGCTATGCCTCGTTCTTGAAGCGCATCTTCTACTGCAGTTTTTTGTTCAGGCTGTATATTAATGATGAAATGATTCGGCGCATCAGGTGGCGCAGATTGACGCCATGCAGTGAGTAAATCTTCACGTATCACTGTTAATAGTAATAAAGCCATTAAACCTAATGCCAACGCAACTATTTGCATGGAGGTTGCTGCTGGCCTGCGTTTTAATGACGTCAATGCAAAGCGCCAGGCAGGTCGCGTTGATAATCCTCGTAATTGATGCAAAGATTTTAGTAACAGCCATGAAAACAACCAAAACACAGCAAGGCCTAGTAAAAATCCCCCTGCTGTAATCACACCTAACTTAATCTCACCTGCTTGCCAGATTAATAAAATTAAAAAACAGCTTAAGGCGGTGACATAACCTAATAGCGTAAATGCTTGTGGTGCATCTTGCTCTCTGCGTATGACGCGATTATGTGGAACATTGCGCAACTGCAGTACAGGTGGAATTGCAAAACCTAATAGAAGTAATAAACCCGTTATGATCGCTTGCAATGCGGGCAACCAACCTGCAGCAGGTAGGGCTGTTGTCATCAAAGGTGCCAACCAATACAACAACGCAAAGTGTGCAGCAAATCCACACACAGCACCTAATACACTTCCTGCTAAAGCTATGATGATGAATTCAATAATGTATAACTGCGTGACTTGATTTTGTTTCATACCCAAGCAGCGCAACATGGCACAGGCATCAAGATGACGTTGCAAAAATTGTCGTGCAGCTAACGCAATCGCTAATGCTGCCAACATAGCGGATAACATACTCACTAACGCAAGAAATTGTCTGGCACGATCCAAAGTTGCACGCATTTCAGGACGGCCTGATTCTAAGGATTCGATTTGCACACCACGTAAGCTTTTCGTCTTTATCTCAGCTTCCATAAATTCCTGAAACTGATGAATCGCTGTCTTCTGTCCAGCTATTTGCAATCGATAACTTAAGCGTGAACCTGGTTGCACTAAACCAGTCGCAGCTAAATCTTCGAGATTTAGCATGACGCGCGGTGCAAAATTCATAAATGCTGCACCACGATCTTGTTCAGTCACAATCGATGCAGCAATTACAAACTCACTTTCACCCAGATGCAAGCTATCACCTAGCTGCAGAGATTGTGACTGTAATAATCCTTGATCCACCCACACCGTGCCACGTTCTGGATTACCTTGGGCAAAACTTGTATTTTCCTGTGAGCCTAAACTCACATGGCCACGTAAAGGATACGTGGAGGAGACTGCTTTAATAGCTGCTAAACGCGTATCTACAGTCGCACCTACACCACTACTCACCATACTGG
>JAXISQ010000154.1:0-4786 GCA_034680505.1 Noviherbaspirillum sp. | reverse complement strand
GCAAATCTCGCGTTTGAAATTTTGGAAAAATTTGCAACGGACATACCTGAAGACGATTTACGTCGGTTGACTGATAAAACCTATACAGAAGCGGTTTATCGCAATACTAGAGAAAGCGAATCAGCAAAAGAGATTACTCCTTTACGTAAACTCCAGAGTGAGAATGGCAGCACCTTACTGCTGCAAGCTTTATCGAATGGTCCAACGCTAGCCTTTAAAGATATGGCTATGCAGTTGCTTGGTAATTTATTTGAATATGCATTAGCACGTGATGGCTCTGAATTGAACATCTTCGGGGCGACTTCAGGTGATACAGGTAGTGCTGCTGAATATGCAATGCGCGGTAAAAAAGGGATACGTGTTTTTATGCTGTCTCCGCATTTAAAAATGAGTGCATTTCAGACTGCGCAGATGTTTAGTCTGCAAGACCCAAATATTTTTAACATTGCAGTCAAGGGTGTTTTCGATGATTGTCAGGATATGGTTAAAGCCGTATCGAATGATTTGGCATTTAAATCACAATATAAAATTGGCACAGTAAATTCCATTAATTGGGCACGTGTCGTAGCGCAGGTGGTGTATTACTTCCGTGGTTATCTAAGCGCTACTAAACACAATAGTGAGAAGGTTTCCTTCACTGTCCCATCCGGTAATTTTGGCAATATCTGTGCTGGTCATATTGCCCGCATGATGGGACTACCTATAGACAAACTCATAGTTGCTACGAATGAGAATGATGTATTGAATGAATTTTTCAGTACCGGCATCTATCGTGTGCGTAAGTCTGCGGAGACTTATCACACGAGTAGTCCTAGTATGGATATTAGTAAAGCTTCAAATTTCGAGCGCTTTATTTTTGATTTGTTAGGGCGTGATGCTGCACGAGTTAAAGCTTTATTCGCTAAAGTGGAATCGCAGGGTGGTTTTGATTTATCTGGTAAAGCCGGAAGCGATGGAGATGAATTTAAACATGTTCATCAATATGGATTTTTAGCGGGTAAATCTACTCATCAAGATCGTCTAAATACAATTCGCTACGCGCAAGAACATTATGGAATCATGATTGATCCGCATACAGCCGATGGTATTAAAGTGGCGCGCGAAAATATGCAGCCTGGTGTTCCTATGATTGTGCTTGAGACTGCCTTGCCAGCTAAATTCAACGAGACAATACTTGAGGCACTAGGTAAAGATGCAGATCGTCCGGTTGAAATGAAAAACATTGAAGCACTACCGCAGCGCTTTGATGTGATGAATGCTGATGTTTCTGCAATCAAGCAATTTATTGCTAGCCACGTTGATCAATGATTGTGCTTATGCAGTCACTTCAAGTTTTATATTTTTATCCCATGTGCTGAGAATAATATGAATATGAAAAAGCCCATGTTAAGCGTGCAAGAAGCGCTAAATTTTCTTTTGCAGTCAGCTCGTAGTGTGAACGAGCGTGAGTTGGTATCAACCCTCGAAGCGAATGGAAGAGTGCTCGCAGAAGATCAAATATCACAGCTCAATGTCCCACCCATGGATAACACGCAAATGGATGGCTATGTTGTCAGAGCAGCTGACTGTGTGTCTGGAAATGCTATGTTAAGAATTTCTCAACGTATTCCAGCTGGTCATATTGGACAGCCTTTGGAGGCAGGAACTGCTGCCAGAATTTTTACTGGTGCTTTTATTCCTGTAGGTGCGGATGCTGTTGTCATGCAGGAGCAATGCAAAGCTGATACAACGGGTGAACAAGTCACGATAGAACATGCTCCACAATCTGGAGAATGGATACGTCGTGCAGGTGAAGATATACAAACAGGTAGTGTGATTTTGCAAGCAGGAACACGACTACGGGCACAAGAGCAAGGCTTAGCTGCATCAGTGGGCTTAGCGCAATTACCGGTCTTTAGACGTTTGAAAGTAGCTGTATTTTTTACTGGTGATGAACTCACTATGCCCGGTGAGCCATTAAAGCCAGGTGCGATTTATAACTCGAATCGTTTCATGTTGCGTGGCTTGCTACAGCAATTAGGTTGTGATGTTACGGATTTAGGCAATGTGCCTGATACCTTAGATGCGACTCGTGCAGCATTGCGGAATGCTGCACAGGGCAATGATTTAATCATTACATCAGGCGGTGTATCAGTTGGTGAGGAAGATCATATTAAACCAGCGGTCGAGGCTGAAGGAAGTCTCAACATGTGGCAGATTGCGATGAAACCGGGTAAACCACTTGCATTTGGTGAAGTGCATCGAGCGTCACAAGAGCCTGCTTTTTTTGTGGGGTTACCAGGTAATCCTGTATCAAGCTTTGTGACTTTTTTACTATTTGTGCGTCCTTTCATTCATGCTTTGCAAGGTGCACAAACTAGTTCGCCTAAATCCTATTCTATGCGTGCAGATTTTTCATGGCCAAAAGCTGATAGAAGAAATGAATTTTTACGTGTGCGTATTAATGATACACATGGACTTGATTTGTTTAAAAATCAGAGTTCAGGTGTGTTGACATCAACCGTATGGGGTGATGGATTAGTTGATAACCCACCTAATCAGATCATTCAGTCCGGTGATGTAGTGCGCTTTATTCCTTTTAATGAATTGCTTTATTAAGATGCAAATACAATTAAAATTTTTCGCTAGCTTGCGTGAAGCAGTAGGCACATCGCAAGAAAATTTGATTCTGACTTCTGATATTCAAACGGTTGGTCAAGTCAGAGAATTACTGCAGCAGCGTGGTGGTGTATGGGCTGAAGCATTAGCACAAGGACGTGCTGTGCGTATGGCATGTAATCAGACCATGGCAGAGGAGAGCACACTTTTGTCTGAAGGATGTGAGCTTGCTTTTTTCCCGCCGGTGACAGGTGGTTGATTGAATCGGAGAGTGCGATGGCTGTAAGAGTGCAAACAGAAGATTTTGATTTAACGACAGAGATTGCACAATTACGTGCGAACACACCGAAAGTTGGTGCTATCGTTAATTTCGTTGGCGTCGTACGTGATTTAAATGAAGGTGAGCAGATTGCTGAGATGGAGTTGGAGCACTATCCTGGCATGACTGAGAAAGCATTAGAAGACATCATTGCGCAAGCGCGTAGTCGTTGGGATTTGTTTGATGCGCTCGTGATTCATCGTGTTGGTCCTCTTAAGCCTTTAGATCAAATTGTATTAGTTGCGGTCACCTCAGCACATAGAGGCGAAGCATTTGCAGCCTGTGAATTCATTATTGATTACTTAAAAACACAAGCACCATTTTGGAAAAAAGAACAAACACCACAAGGTAGTCGTTGGGTTGATGCACGCGTTACCGATGATGAGGCAATGAAAAAATGGGCGCACTAGGTTTTCTTGCAGTTGGAGTCGGTGCTACGCTAGGTGCATGGTTGCGTTGGGCTCTATCTGTCGGTTTGAATAACTATCTCATCAATCTCCCTCTAGGAACCTTGCTTGCAAACTTAGGTGGTGGCTATTTAATAGGTATTGCCGTTGGTTTTTTTCAAGATTTTCCCGAACTCACACCTGAAATACGTTTGTTAGTCGTTACTGGTTTTCTAGGTGGACTGACTACTTTTTCAACCTTCTCTGCTGAAGCAATGATGCTACTGCAGCGCAGTCAGTATTTGTGGGCTTTCACACATATGGGACTACATCTATTAGGCTCTATCACTTTTTGTATAGCGGGCTTAGCGACTTGGCGCATGATTGCAGGTTAAAAGTCTTGCCAGTTTTCTAACGCTAGTGATAACTTGAAATTTGTCTAGTTGGCCCAATAATGGGTGTAGACAGAATTTTACGGAGCACTACAACATGCGTCTCGACAAACTCACCACCAAACTACAAGAAGCCTTAGCGGATGCGCAAAGTCACGCTGTAGGCCACGACAATCAATACATAGAACCGGTTCATTTACTGACTGCTTTATTGAATCAGGATGATGGTGGTTCTCGCTCTCTATTGCAACGCGCTGGTGTGAATGTAAATGGTCTCACCACAGCGATGAAAAGTGCAATGGAAAGATTACCCAAAGTGAGTGGCAATGGTGGCGAAGTGCAGGTTGGTCGTGAGCTCGTTGCTGTTTTAAATTTGGCTGATAAAGAAGCGCAAAAACGTGGTGATCAATTTATCGCTAGTGAAATGATTTTATTAGCGCTGGCTGATGATAAATCTGAAGCAGGTAAGTTAGCGCGTGAAAACGGACTCACGCGTAAAGCCCTTGAAGCCGCGATACAAGCAGTGCGTGGTGGTGCGCATGTCGATTCACAAGAAGCAGAAGGTCAACGTGAATCATTAAAAAAATACACGATTGATTTAACTGAGCGTGCTCGTCTTGGCAAGCTTGATCCGGTGATTGGTCGTGATGATGAAATTCGTCGTGCAATTCAAGTCTTACAGCGTCGAACAAAAAACAATCCTGTCTTGATTGGTGAGCCTGGTGTGGGTAAGACAGCGATTGTAGAGGGATTAGCGCAACGAATCGTCAATGGTGAAGTCCCCGATTCATTAAAAAACAAACGTGTCTTATCGTTAGACATGGCTGCCTTAGTCGCAGGTGCGAAGTATCGCGGTGAATTTGAAGAACGTTTAAAAGCAGTGCTTAAAGAGTTATCGCAAGATGCAGGACAGAACATTGTCTTCATCGATGAAATGCACACCATGGTAGGTGCAGGTAAAGCTGATGGTGCCATGGATGCAGGAAACATGTTAAAGCCTGCTTTAGCACGTGGTGAATTGCACTGCGTAGGTGCCACCACACTCGATGAATATCGCAAATACATAGAAAAAGACGCAGCCCTTGAACGTC
>JAXISQ010000153.1:0-4794 GCA_034680505.1 Noviherbaspirillum sp. | reverse complement strand
CAAGCGAGCTGTGAAATCATTAAAACCAAATAATGAAAATCCAATCGCACTCGCCCAGTACTGCAAGGGTGGTTTTTCGAAATACAGCAAACCATTTAAACGCGGTGTGATCCAATCACCGGTTTGCAGCATTTCCATTGCGATATCTGCATAACGACCTTCATCGGTACTAATGAGATCTCTCAAACCCAAAGCAAAAAACCAAATAAAGATCATTAACCCCCAATACAACAAGGCTGTGATGTGGGTATTGCGCAAATTAGCTATGAAATGAGTGAGTTTTGACATGCTGCTCAAATAGACGCTGATGAAAACCAGACGATGATGATAATGGCACCGCAGCGCCATACGAAAACGGGCTACGCCTTGTGAGCATAACCCGTTGTTTTTACTAACTTTTTACTGGTGCGGCTGGCAGGAATCGAACCCACGACCCCTTGGTTCGTAGCCAAGTACTCTATCCAGCTGAGCTACAGCCGCGAAGACCGAAATTATAGCACTTGCCATACAGCTTAGGAAAGCCAAATACTTGTCTAACGCTTACGATGGTAAAGATCTTGACCTGCTTCGTTGATTTGCTGACGTAGCGCCTTTCTTTCTTCAGGCGATAATTTGGATTGTTTGCGTGCGTTTTCATCCTGCGCAGGCTTATTATCCGGATTCGGACGCGCATTCTTGTCTTGTTCGCTACGTTCTGTTGTGGCGCGCTCAGAACGCTGACCTGCTGCAGGTTCTGCCCGGCCAAGAGCCATCCCGCCCAACAGCAGCGATAGGATAAAGACTCTGAATAATGCGAATTTCATATCAAATTAAATAACAAGCTATTGTTACCGGTAATCGATTAAGTCAGGACAGTGTAATGTGTCTGGCGAATTAAAGCGGATTATATTAGCGCTTGAGCTTGTAAACAATTGTAAGGATTTTGCTGACTAACTTGCGCAATGCAAGAAGGAAGTTACCATAGAGCCATGAACTCGACAAACCACACCTCCTCCATTCCCTCAAAACGCACGCCGGGTGCGCAGGCGCGCATCTTAGTTGTGGATGATGATTCACGACTCAGAGACCTCTTAAAACGCTTCCTCAATGAGCAAGGCTATGCCGTCACCATTGCAGGCAATGCCGTTGAAATGAATCGTTTCTGGATACGCGAGCGCTATGATTTACTCGTCTTAGATTTAATGCTGCCGGGTGAAGATGGACTCTCTATCTGTCAAAGATTGCGTGGCGGTGGTGACGATACACCCATCATCATGTTGACAGCAAAAGGCGAAGATGTAGATCGCATTAAGGGACTTGAACTTGGTGCAGATGATTATTTGCCCAAGCCTTTTAATCCACGTGAACTGTTAGCGCGAATCTCTGCAGTGCTACGCAGAGTAGCTGCGGATGAAATGCCAGGCGCGCCTTCTGAGCATGAAGAAACGTATATCTTTGGTGAATTTGAATTCAACTTAGGCAAACGCGCGCTGACTAAAAATGGTGATCCCATCACACTCACTACGGGCGAATATTCTGTACTCAAAGTATTAGCACGTCATGCAAAACAACCACTCTCGCGTGAAAAATTAATGGAGTTAGCGCGTGGTCGTGAATATGAAGTGTTTGACCGTAGTCTCGATGTACAAATCTCGCGCTTACGCAAAATGATAGAACCTGATCCTGCTGTTCCTCGCTACATACAGACTGTGTGGGGTCTGGGTTACGTCTTTATACCCGATGGTCACTGAACCAAATTTTAGCGACACACGTCCGCGTCATAACTGGCTAAAGAGTGGCCTGTTTTGGCGCACTTTTGTATTGCTCGCTTTTTTAATTGGCGTCAGTATGGCAGCGTGGTTCATGAGTTTTCGTATTGTTGAACGTACACCGCGCGGTCAACAAATTGCTGCACAAATCTCTTCTATCGTTACCATCACGCGAGCAGCGATTTTGCACTCTGCACCTACGCTCCGTCGCGAACTCTTACTCGATTTAGCGGATGATCAAGGTATTCGTGTTTATCCTCGTGAAGAATCGGATATCACAGAGCCTTTACCTAGCCGGCCTGTTATTAACGTGATTGAAGAAAAGGTTCGTGCCCAACTAGGACCTAATACACAGTTCGTAGGTTCAGTGAATCATATTCGCGGCTTTTGGGTCAGCTTCATGATTGACGATGATGATTACTGGCTCATGCTAGACAGCGATCGCCTAGAGCTAGCTTCTGGTATCCAATGGTTAGGATGGATTACGGTCACACTGGTCTTATCCTTGTTAGGTGCTTTATTTATTAGTGGCCTCATCAATCAACCGCTGGCGCGTTTATCTCTTGCTGCTCGCACCATCGCAGCAGGATTAAAACCCCTAACCTTGCCTGAAGATGGTCCGGTTGAAATTCGTGACACTAACATCAGCTTTAACCAAATGGCACGTGATCTCGAAAGAATTGAAGCAGATCGCACCTTGATTTTGGCGGGCATTTCACATGACTTACGCACACCCATTGCACGCATGTTATTAGAAGTTGAAATGGCTAAACTCACTGATGAAGCACGTAGCGGTATGCAATCTGATTTAGCACAAATGGAATCTATCATTGCGCAATTTTTAGATTACGCAAAACCACCTGAACAACAACATTACGCAGAATTTGATTTAACTGCCTTATTAAAAAACACAGTCAATGAAGCAGCTAGACGGGCAGATATACGGATCACATCCGATATCGCTGAAGGCTTGATCACGACGGGCAATCCTACCGAAATTTCACGTATGTTGAACAACCTCACAGAAAATGCACGTCGCTATGGAAAAACAGCACAGCATCAATATGCGGAACTTCATTTACGCAGTCACATCACAGCAGGACAAATATTGATTGAGCTAACTGATAATGGCACGGGCTTACCTGAGGATCAATTCAATTATCTCTTACAACCTTTTACACGCTTAGATACAGCACGTAGTCAAGCGAGTGGGGCTGGATTGGGTTTGGCTATTGTGAACCGTATTATTCAACGACATCAAGGCAAACTAGAATTGAGTAATCATATCCCTACAGGCTTAGTTGTGAAGATCTGGCTAGCAGGACGCAGCTTAATATAAATTAAATCCTCAATAAGCTTGGCACATAAAAAATGCGACACCATCTCTGGTGTCGCATTTTTTTAAACTTACTTGAAGTGATATCTAGCTAAAGTTTAGCTAAGGTCTTTTAAAAATGCAGATAAAGTATCTGTAGGTAGTTCTTCCACATGCGCAGGATAATTAGGATGATCACATCCCACCATCATTTGCGCACCGTTTTTCAAAGCCGACTTCATCTCTGGCGTTAATTCAAAACGTACGAAATGTACTGCTGAGGTTTTCTCTTCCGTTTCTCGTTCCAGATCTTCATCAGCAATTGCATACACTCGCGGCTGACCTTCAACTTGAATAAATATACGATCTTCTACGCCAATTAACTTAGATAAAGCAACACGACGCTCTGCAACATTGCCATATTCAATCAACATGGTGGCTTTGAAGTTACTACCATCTGGACACAATGGGTTGTAGGCATCAAGTTCAGACTGTATACCTTCATCTTCAAATATTTTTTCAATACGCAGCATTTCTTGCACTTGATAGCGCAAAGTCATTTCATCTTCAAACAACAAAGAAATATGATTACCAAGATGCACAGTACGAATTTTTTTATGCTCGATGATTTGCTTACGCATTTCAGGTCTAGCTTTATGATAAGCCTCTAGGCTCATTAAAGAGTCACGGGAAATAATCATGGTGTTTTCCTTATCTATATTAAATACCGTAAGCCTTACGCAGTAAGCTCAATGGATGTGCCATTTCAGCATGAGGTAGTCCTGCTTCATCCATACCTTGCTCGATATGATGACCTGCTAACTGACAGTCAGAAGAAATATAGCGCGGCTCATCATTCGCCATCGCTTTAAATACAGGTTTACCAATTTTCATAGACATGGCGTGAAATTCTTTTTTCACACCAAAAGTACCTGCATGGCCTGAACAACGCTCTACTACATTAATTTTTGTATCTGGCACTAACTGCAACATCTCAGCAGTTTTGCGACCTACATTTTGCACACGTGAGTGGCAAGGAATGTGATATGAAACATGACCTAGGGATTCCGAGAAATCCGTTTTCAACAAACCATCACGATTACGCACCACAAAATATTCAAACGGATCCCACATCGCTTCTTTCACAAGTTGTGTATCAGCACATTGCGGGAACATCAGAGGAAGTTCTTGTTTGTACATCAAGGTACAAGATGGTACTGGCGTGAGAATTGCGTAACCTTCTTTCGCCAATTTTGCTAAGTGCGGAATATTGATTTCTTTTTTCTCTGCTACGCCTTGTAAATCACCTTGTTCTAGTTTAGGCATGCCACAGCACGCTTCTTTATCAACCATCACATAAGGAATTTCATTGTGATCAAGAATAGCCAGCAAATCATGTCCTATACCTGGCTCGTTGTAATTCACATAGCAAGTTGAATAAATCGCTACTTTGCCAGGTGTATTCTTGCCATCTTTTACAGGGTGTGCTTTAGATTTTGCTGCGCCTGAACGAAACTTAGTCGTCGCAAACTCAGGCAGCCAAGCATTTTTATCTACGCCTAATGCACTTTCCATCATGCCGCGCACAACAGGGGATTTATTCACAGCATTCACAGTCTGTGTCACAACTGGAATGCCGGCAAACATACCTAAGCCATCTGTATTAGAGAGAAATTTATCGCGCGCTGATACTTCGCCTTTTTTAAACTTCACTGCTTTTGCACGCAACAT
>JAXISQ010000152.1:0-4800 GCA_034680505.1 Noviherbaspirillum sp. | reverse complement strand
GTATAGGAACCGGAAGTGCAGATAAAGGTTTTTCATTGCGCAATGCAACTAGCTCACTGCGTTCTACCGTTGGCTTAGCTGGAGCTGAAACCATACGCCGTGAAGGTGCGCCATTACCGATGAAACCTTTACCACGCTGGGATAATGGACGCAATGTCGTTCTTGCAGGTGATGCAGCAGGTGTCGTAGCACCTGCCTCTGGTGAAGGTATTTACTATGCACTTGAAGGTGGAAGACTTGCCGCCGATTCAGTAGAAGAATTACTAGCAACAGGTAATGTCAAAGCCCTATCAAAAGCACGTAAGCGTTTTATGAAAGATCATCGTACTGTATTTTTTGTATTGGGTATCATGCAATACTTCTGGTACTCTAATGATAAGCGTCGCGAACGTTTTGTTGCGATGTGTGAAGATCGTGATGTACAAAGACTGACTTTTGAATCGTATATGAATAAAAAGTTGGTGAGAAAAGATCCTTTAGCCCACGTGAAAATCTTTTTCAAAGACATGGGTCATCTACTAGGAATGACTAAAGTTTGAATCAAATAGAAACCAACACGAGTATTAGCAAGAAACCCATACTTATCGCCATACTGATTGCAGTGGCGGTAGGTATGATAGGTGGTCTCGCTACTGAGATAGGTCCGTGGTACTTAGAACTCACTAAGCCCGCATGGCAACCGCCTGACTGGTTATTTGGTCCTATGTGGACCATGATTTATATTTTTACTGGTATGGCTGGTGTGCGTGCTTGGCGACGTGGGAATGGTCGTCAGCGCGGTTTGTTTATGGCAGCGCTAACGATTAACTGTGTGCTCAATGTTTTATGGAGCATATTGTTTTTTTATATGAAGCGACCCGATATTGCATTAATCGAAGTCGCTCTCTTATGGCTATCCGTAGTAGCGATGGCTGTAATTACGTGGCCTTATGCAAAACGTTCCAGTTTTTTGCTCTTGCCATATTTGACTTGGGTTGCTATCGCTGCTTATCTGAATTGGACTATTGTTAAATTAAACGGTCCATTTTAGTTATTCAGTTAGGGCACGCACTTTATCTGCCAGTTCTGTGAGCTCACTCACAACGAGTGCTGCGCCAGTAAAATCTTCATCTGCAAAAAATTCACTCTTCACAATCGCTACTTCTAATCCCGTTGCTTGTGCTGATATCAATCCGTTACGTGAATCTTCAATCGCGATACAAGCTTGTGCGGGCAATCCTAATCGTTTTAACGCAAGTTGATACGCTTCAGGATCTGGTTTTTTCTTGCTCACATCTTCACCACACACTATCACCACAGGAGAAGGTAAGCCTAAAGGTGCAAGTGAATAACGCCACAGTGCTTCCCAATTAGTTCGACTGGTTGTCGTCACCACTCCCCAATGGATTTCTGCGCGAGCCAAAGCCATGATGAGTTCACGTAAACCCGTGCGAGCAGGCACGCTGCCCGCTGCTAGGATTTGTGCAAAAAAAATGTTTTTTGCTTTATGTGCTGCACTTAATTGATCACGCATGGCTTCTGCATTCGCACCATGCTCTTCTGCATAACGCATCAGTCGCTCGAAGCCGCCAGTTGTTTTTAATAGATGTTTGTAATCCGCTCTATTCCAACACCATGCTAATCCAGCATTTTGCAATGCCAGATTAAAAGCAGGCAAATGTGCTTGCCCTTCTGTCTCTGCGATCGTGCCATCGACATCAAATAAAACACATTTATGCTGACCCAATGCAATCATATTTAATGTACCTGTGCGCGTAAGCTACCTTTGACATAGAGCTCTGCCATTTTGTCTAAATGCATTGGACGTATAAGAGCAGCTTTGCCTGCACAACCAAATGATTCAAAGCGATCACGTACAACTTTTTTAGCAGCAGCAGTGGCTGCTTTTAAAAATGCGCGTGGATCGAATTCATCAGGTTTGTCTGCCATCGCTTTACGCATTGCAGCGGTCATGGCTAAACGTATGTCGGTATCGATATTTACTTTACGCACACCATGCTTAATACCTTCCACAATTTCACTCACTGGTACGCCATAGGTTTCTTTAATATCACCACCGTATTGACGTATCATTTCTAAATACTCTTGTGGCACAGAAGAAGAGCCATGCATGACTAAATGGGTGTTAGGTATGCGTGCATGAATGGCTTTAATGCGATCAATCGCGAGAATATCGCCAGTTGGTGGGCGACTAAATTTATAAGCGCCGTGACTCGTACCAATCGCAATCGCTAATGCATCTACATCAGTAGCTGCAACAAATTCTGCTGCTTCATCAGGATCGGTCAGTAATTGTGAATGATCTAACGTCCCTTCAGCACCCACACCATCTTCTTCACCTGCTTGTCCGGTTTCTAATGAGCCCAAACAACCCAACTCACCCTCTACTGATACACCAACCGCATGCGCCATTTCAACTACTCTACGTGTAACACTCACGTTATAAGCGTAATCAGCCGGAGTCTTTGCATCTTCTTTTAAAGAGCCATCCATCATCACGCTAGAAAATCCACTACGTATAGAACCCTGACAAACTGCAGGAGAAGCGCCATGATCTTGATGCATACAAACTGGTATCTGAGGATATTGTTCTATCGCGGCTTCTACTAATTTACGTAAGAAAGGTTCACCCGCATATTTACGTGCACCGGCTGATGCTTGCAAAATAACTGGGCTATCGCATTCCGCTGCTGCTTGCATAATGGCGTGAATTTGCTCCATGTTGTTGACGTTAAAAGCCGGTAGGCCATATTGATGTTCTGCAGCATGGTCTAATAATTGGCGTAATGAGATAAGTGCCATCTGAAGTTCTCCCTAAATAGTATTGAATTTTTAAATGCAGCTAGCGATGTAACAAGATCCAACTAGCGTGCTTTTTTAATGAATGATTTACATGTGCCTAAAATAATTTGGTACATCACGAATATCTGGCACAACACGATCTGGCATCGTCTCTTCAATAGGTCTGCCATGGTTATAGCCATAAGGCACCGCCCAGCAAATCACACCTGCGGCTTTTGCAGTTGATACATCTGTCTGTGAGTCGCCCACAAACAAACTTGCAGCTGCGGTTTCTTCTAACACCTTCAAGCAATGATGAATCACATCGGGATGCGGCTTTTTAACTTTTAATGAATCGCCGCAGATGATTAAATCAAATGCTTTTGTTAATCCGTGTTTTTCTAATACGCGATCTGTAAAACGTTTTTCTTTATTCGTTACGATTGCTTGCTTAATGCCGTAGTCGCGTGCTTTTTGTAATGTCTCTAGTACAAATGGAAAAGCTATGCTTGATGTGCCGGCGGTGGCTTCATAGTGAACAATAAAGCGCGCCATGACTGCATCCCATGATGACGCCTCAGGACCAGTACTTTCCTTCCATGCGGTTTCCATCAACCATCCTGTACCTTGACCTATCCAACGTCGTACTTCTTCTTCAGAAACCAAGGAGTGATTGAATTCTTGTAAAGTAAGATTCACGGCATCTAAAATTTCTGCTGCAGTATCGAGCAAGGTACCATCAAGGTCATACATGACGAGTGCCATTTTTTCTCCTTAAACTGCTGCGATTAATTTTGCAGCAGTCACACCCAGTAACTCATAAACTTGTGCAGCAGGTGCAGATTCACCAAAGCGTGCAACGCCTATCACTGCACCAGAAAGTCCTACATACTTACGCCAGAAATCAGGATGGCCTGCTTCTATCGCAATGCGGCGTACACCTTCTGGCAATACTTGTTCTTGATAAGAAGCTGGTTGTGCATCAAACAAGGCTGTACATGGCATAGACACCACACGTACATGTCGTCCTTGTTGTTGCAGTGATTGTTGTGCTTCGATTGCTAGTCCTACTTCCGATCCGGTTGCAATCAAGACTGCTTCTGGTTTGCCATCGCAATCTGACAATACATAAGCACCACGCGCTATATTTGCTGGATCAATATTGGTACTAGATAGCTGCGGTAAATTTTGACGTGATAACAGCAAGGCTGAAGGACCATCTGTTCTTTCTATCGCTGTACTCCATGCCACTGCTGTTTCAAATCCATCACAAGGGCGCCATACATGCAGATCCGGTATCAGTCTTAAAACAGCAGCATGTTCGATAGGTTGATGAGTAGGACCATCTTCACCTAATCCAATTGAATCATGCGTGAGTACATGTACCACGCGTTGCTTCATTAATGCACTCATACGAATTGCATTACGTGCGTAATCAGAAAATACGGCGAAGGTTCCACCATAAGGAATCAAACCACCATGGAGTGCAACGCCATTCATGATGGCAGCCATACCAAATTCACGCACACCATAAGAAATATAATTCACATCGGTGCCATGATCAGCGTTATGCCATGCACGACTAGTTTTTCCTGCAGTGAGATTAGAGCCAGTTAAATCAGCCGAGCCACCTAATAATTCAGGCACACCTGCTACCAATAGATCTAACATTTGCTGACTTGATTTACGACTTGCAGTTGGCGCAGTAATACTTTTAGCGAGTGCGAGCAGTGAAGTTTTTAATTGTATCCAGTTAGCAGGCAACATGCCACTGATGGTGCGCTCATATTCTGTGGCTAATTCTGGATGCGCTTTGGTATAGGCATTGAAACGTAACTGCCACTCTGCTTCGGCTGCTATGCCTTTTGCTTTTGCATTCCATGCTTGGCTAATAGCACTTGGTATCTCAAAAGGAGCATGCTTCCAACCTAATGCTTCACGTGTGGCTGCTGTTTCTTTTTCACCCAATGGCGCACCATGTACATCATGGGTGCCTGCCATAGTAGGTGCACCCCAACC
>JAXISQ010000151.1:0-4804 GCA_034680505.1 Noviherbaspirillum sp. | reverse complement strand
AGGAAAAAATCATATTAGCCATCAAGCATGGAATGCTTACTATGGCTTTGGTAACACCTTGGCATTTCATACATGGGTGCCAGAAGTAGCAGAGCTAGATTGGTTGAGTCAAAAATATCCTGATAGTTTTGATCGTTGGTACAGACCACGTCTAGAGCATTACGCACAACTACAAGCTGCAGGTCAGCGTTTCAATAATAAGTCTGTGCCTATGCAATGCCAAACCTGTCAGTTCCCTTTGATCTTTACAGAGCAAGGTAGTGGACGTTGGACGGCCTATCGCGAAACACAACATGCTGGTGAGACTTTCCATTTTTGTAGTGATCATTGCGAAGAAATTTTTAGTAATGAACCTGAAAAATATACGCAAGCAAATTTAGCATCACATCAGATGTTGCAAGGTCAGTGCTTCAACGTAGGTGTGCAAGCAGATTCTCCCGCTTTTGATATGCAAGCAGCAGTCTTAGATTTTTGTCAGATCGTACAAGGTCATGATAATGGCGACTTTACAAATTCAGAAGATGCATTGAACTTTGAAAACTGGGGTGCTGGTCAAGATCCACAGGAGGCACAGCTATGAGCGTCGCTGCTATTGGAAGTTATGAACATACATCGCATGATGCAGTGAAAAATTTTGCGCAGCCTTTACTTTATGTTGCATGGGATGAGCACATGATTTTCTCCGCACCTTGTTGCGTGACTATTTCATTGTCGACTAGCTTAGAAGATGTCGTGCAAAAGATTTTGCCAGAGTTATATGGACAGCATCCACAATTTAAAAGCATCAATTGGGCGCGTGTGCAGTGGTTTAAAAGTGCAACGATGTTTACACCGAATATGACAGCTTCATTAGCAGAGCATGGTTTTACACATAAATCAGTACTCAGATTTAGAACACCAGGTTTAGAAGGTATACGCGGTTCCTGCGGTTAATTGCTGGATCTTGCATAGCACTGCAGCCTTTGCGGGCCCGACTGCAGTGTGGGTTGTGAAGTGGGACCGTGGTTTTAAAAAAATTAAAACGGAGACAGTAACTGATGAAAAAGACCACCTACCTTGGTAGCGCACTCGTTATTGCAATGACGTTTGTCGCTAGCGGTGCAATGGCGCAAGATAAATGTGGCTTAGGTAACGGTAAAAAAGCCAGCGGTGAACCGATACAAATCGGTGCCATCGTTGGTAAAACCGGACCTGAAGACTTTTCTTCTTCCGCTCGTGCAGCAGATGCTTACTTTAAATGTGTGAACGCAAATGGCGGTATCAATGGCCGTCCTATTGCCTACACCGTTCAGGATGACACTTGGAATCCTGAAGTCGCTTCACAAGCAGCAAATAAATTAGTTAAAGACACCAAAGTTGTAGCGATGGCTGGATCTTCTAGTTTCGTTGAATGCGGTGCAAACAACAAACTGTATGTTGATGAAGGTGTTGCTTCAGTTGCTGGTGTAGGTGTTCCTCGTGCTTGCTTCTTCGGCAAAAACTACATCTCTTTCAATCAAGGTCCACGTCAATCAACACTGGGTGCAGCTCAGTACATTGTTGAAACCTTTAAATTGAAAAGCTTAACCTGCGTAGCGCCTGGTATTCCTGGTTTTGGTGACTGGGTATGCGGTGGTGTTGAGTCCTACGGTAAAGCCAACAACATCCCTGTGAAAACTGTGATCTTCGATCCGGGCCAACTCGATGGCAATGCAATCGCATTACAAGTTGCAGCAGCTAAAAGCGAAGGCGTTGTACTTGGTATGCCACGCGGCATGATGCTGCCTATTTTGACTGCTGCTGAACAGCAGGACTTAGGTAAGAGCGCGAAATGGGGTCTGCCAACTTCTGCTTATCACGCTGATATGCCAAAAGCAGTGGGTAAATACTGGCACGACAAACTCTATGTTCACATGGAGTTAGAGCCTATGGATAGCACAGGTCCAGATAACACCAACTGGAAAGCAGTGATGGAAAAATATGGCGATAAGAAAGATCCACGCGATACCTTCTCACAAGCTGGTTATTTATCTGCTCGTGTTGTGACCGACGCACTGTTAAGCATCAAAGGTAATGTCGATCGCAAATCAGCTTATCAAGCAATCGTGAATACCAAAAAATGGAAATCCGACATGATGTGTGCACCTTGGTACTTCGGACCAGGTGAGCGTCATCAGGCTAACCATAAAGGTCGTGCTGCGCAATTAGTTAAAGGTGGTTTCAAAACTTTGAGCGAGTGCTATCAGTCCAAAGATGCAGAGCTAGAAGATGTATTGAAGCTCGAAGCTAAGGGCGGTCTGGTTAATTAATTAATCAGAACAACGTATTAAATTAAAGTAAACCGAGTTAAACATGGAAACCTTGCTTCCTTTCCTCGTCGTTGGTATCAGCGTTGGAGCGGTGTATGCATTATCGGGCGTAGGTCTGGTGGTGTTATATCGCGCTAGCGGTGTGGTTAACTTTGCTTATGGTGCGCTAGGTGGTTTAGCCGCTATGGTGTGTTGGCAAGTCATCGATTTGGAGTATGAAGATTGGATGGGTTGGGTTGCAGGCGTTGGTGCTGCAACCTTACTGTCCTGGGCTTATGGTCGTTTCATTGCACCATCACTTACACATCAAGATCGTGTAGTACGTGCAATGGCGACACTCGGTTTTGCTTTAATGATCATGGGTATCGCTCAATGGTATTGGGGTGATGAACCTCGTCGATTAGTGTTGCCGACTGATTCCGATGGCATCGAGTTTGATGGCCGTCGCCTGATTTCTCATACACGTGTTGCAGCACTGATGTTTGCAGCAGCAGCAACAGTGGGTATGTTGTGGTTACTTGCAAAAACTTCTTTGGGCTTGCGCATGCGCGCCCTGCAAAGTAATCGCACATTAAGTGCAATGGTTGGTGTACGTATTAAAAATGTAGATACATGGGCATGGACTCTTGCAGGTTTATTAGCCGGCATTAGTGGTCTGTTCATGGGCAACATGGTGCGTTTAAATCCTACTGTTTTAACTTTTCTTGTGATCCCTGCAATGGCAGCTGCCATGGTAGGACGAATGAATTCTTTGACAGCGACTGTATTAGGTGGACTAGCTATTGGTGTCATTGAATCCATGGCTAACTTAATTCCTGAAGTACAGCGTTATGGATCAGCGACAGCATTTGTGGTCGCTATTCTCGCCGTGTTATGGCAACAGCGTCATGGCATTGGCCTGTCCCGTGATAACAGCCACTTGGAGTAAATGAGATGGCACGTAATAAAGATAAACCCGATATTCCACCTGGCACACCGTTTCAGCGTGTGCTACCTATGCTAATCACTTTTTTAGTGGTTGCTTTAGTGGGGCCAATGTTTTTCTCAGCATATTGGTTAAATACATTTAGTACGGTTGCCTGCTTGACCTTAGTCGCGGGAACAGTATCACTCTTGTATGGCCAATTAGGTATGGTGTCCTTAGCGCAGTTTGCATTAACAGGTGTAGGTGGATGGTTTTGCTTACGTTTGATTCATGGTCTCGCTTTACCGTTTGAGTTAGCACTCATCATTGGTGCTGTCATAGCAGGTTTATTTGGATTGATACTAGGTTTACCTGCATTGCGTATGCGTGGTTTATATCTGGCTCTGCTAACGTTAATGATTGCAGCAGCAGTACAAGTCGTTGTGAATGTGATTGGTTTTCCTGATGGTGGTCCAGGTTGGACAGGTCATGTTGTGAATGGTCAGCGCGCATTAATTCAGCGACCACTATTAGCAACAACTGATACAGCCTACTTCCGTTATGTGATGTTTTGGTTAGCAGCAGGAATGGCATTGATTGAATGGTCACGCGCCACCTTACCTGGCCGTGCATGGGGTTTAATTCGCAAGAGTGAAGCAGCAGCGATTGCAGCTGGTGTTTCAGTTGTGCGTTACAAAGCATTGGCATTCACCATAGGTGGTGCACTTGCAGGTTTAGCAGGTGGTTTACTTGCAGGCTTGAACGGACAGTTAGATAACACGGGTTTCCCAACTAGTCAGTCCATACTTTTATATGCGCTCACGATCGTAGGTGGTGCTTATCATTGGATGGGTGCAGTGTTTGCAGGACTGCTGATACGTGCCTTACCTGCATTACTGAATGATCATGGTGTAGACGGTAATCTTGCCAATGCGTTTTATGGTTTTGCTTTATTAGTCTCGCTTATACAAGGACGTAAAGGTTTAGCGGGACAGTTAGCAGACTTCTATAAATTCGTTCGCGTTAGTCGCATCGTAGAGGGTTCTGTGATCTGGGGTGTGATTTCAATTGGACTGGCATTAACAGTTTCTCATTTTGGTCTTGCAGGTTTTGCAGGGACTTTATTCATAGCCTTGATCGCACTCTTATTTAGGCAAGCGATACCTGGTGTCTGTTGGATGTTGCTAGGGTTCTTCGGTAAGCGTGTACAAGATTTTGCTGAAGATGTAGAGGCTGCAATTTCATTGCGACTTGCGAAAATTATGCAAGCTGTTGGATTAATGCCAGATCACCGCATAGTGAAACGCTCTCTGAACATGCTCTTCATTGGTTACTTTGTAGGTTGGGTCGCTTCAGGTGTGTTTGATGTGGACTACAACGTTGCCTTAGCGATTATTTGGAGCGCAATTGTGATTCGCTTCTTAATTGAATTGGCTTTGTATCCTGCCATTCTGCCGTTACGTCAGCGCATAGATGAGCGCTATCCAAAACCATTTGCGGCTTATCGCTGATTGAGGAAGATAGCGATGATAGAAATTAATAATGTGAGTGTGCAGTTCGGTGGTGTTAAACCGATTGATGGTTTAACAGTTAACTTAACTAAACCTATCGT
>JAXISQ010000150.1:0-4810 GCA_034680505.1 Noviherbaspirillum sp. | reverse complement strand
GTGTGAAGTTCGCAGTATCGATAATCATGTTGAACTCTTTTCAGGTTGTGAACAAAACTGGTTATATAAAGTTGCCATGATGGCTAATGCAGCATCACTGGCAATACGGTAGTAAATCTGCTTACCATCGCGGCGTGTCTCTACCAAAGACTCATCTCTGAGTACGGCGAGTTGTTGTGAAAGAGTGGGTTGTTGAATGTCGAGCAACTCCTCTAATTCACCAACACGTTTTTCTCCTTCGGAGAGTTGGCATAGTAAAAGTAATCGATCTGGATTCGATAGCACTCGCATTAGGCCGCAGGCTGCATCTGCTGAAGCGCGCAATGCTTGAAGATCAAATTCCTGAGTGGCGGTAGTAGTAGTCATAAAAGCTTCAAAACGTTAAGAATGTCACATTCTACTTCCAGACAAACTATAAATCAATAAACTATTCAAAATCTAAGTATCGGTAATTTTTTCCGGATTATTAGGAAAAAAAAGACCTAAAGAAGGGCGTTCCAAGAAAAATAATTTCCTAAAAGCACATTTGTAGTGCGGAAACTAAAGGGGATGTTAAAAATTGGCGCAAGTGTCCATTATGTACTTATGGTTTATTGTTTTTAAGCAATAATTCATTAGACAAACCAGCCTGAGCTTGGTAAAAAGAGAGCTTCACAGTAATGTGAAGTTCTAGTCATAAGTTCAAAAAAGCTAATGCATTTTTAGCAAAGTAGTTAATAGTAAATCCCTCATCTCCGGAGAAATAGATGCGTTTATTACCTGCCCTACTCGTTGCCATTTTGGCAGCAGGTTTCAGCCAGATTGCATCGGCTGACACCACAGATGTAAAGACTCAAACGATTGTTGAAGTAAAAAAGAAAGGTGAGCATTGCGAACAGGATCCAAACTGTTTCAATCGTTATCACCCAGCGATTAAGCCTGTAGCTCGTGCAAAACCAGGCGATTTGATCATGGTGCATACACGTGATGCATTGGACTCAAATCTGAATCTCAATTCACAACCTAAAGACGTTACCGCGATTGACTTGAATTTGATCCACCCAATGACGGGTCCGATCTATATTGAAGGTGCAAAACGTGGCGATGTATTGGCAATTAAACTGATCGACATCAACCCAGATCAATACGGTTACACCACATTGATTCCAGGTTTCGGTTTCTTGCCTGATTTGTTTCCAAAGCCATTCGTAGCTAACTGGAAGCTGAATCGTCGTGAAGCAGTTTCTGAGCAAGTACCAGGCGTACGTATTCCAATGAACGGTTTCATGGGTTCAGTTGGTGTTATGCCAGGCGAGCCAGAAGTCGAAAAATGGTTAGCTCGTGAGAGCCAATTAGCAAAAGCTGGCGGCGTTGCATTGCCACCAGAGCCAACTGGTGCACGTCCACCAGAAATTTGCGGCAAAAACGGCAGCAACAAAGACAAATGTCTGCGTACCATTCCACCACGTGAAAACGGCGGTAACATGGACGTTAAGCAAATGGTTGAAGGTACAACCTTGCTGTTGCCATGTTTCGTAGATGGTTGTGGCTTCTTCATCGGTGACGTGCACTATGCACAAGGTGATGGTGAAGTTGCTGGTACCGCAATCGAAATGGGTGCAATCGTTACTGTAGAAACTTCTATCCGTAAGGGTATGGCGTCTATCGTAAAACAACCTATGTTCGAAGGTGGTTCACAGATCAAGAAACTGGAACCAGATAGCTTCCACGCTACCGTTGGTTATCCTTTCAAAAATGCAGGCGAGATCCCACCACAATGGGCTTACCTCGAAAGCGAAAAACTCAAGCCTTTGACCAACCTGTCCAACGATGTCACACTGGCAGCGCGCAATTCGTTGATTCAGATGCTTGACTGGCTCCAAGCCACCAAGGGTGTAAGTAAAGAGCAGGCGTATGTAATTACCAGCGTCGCTTGTGATCTGCGTATCAGCAATGTAGTTGACGTACCAAACTATGCTGTAACAACGATCTGCCCAATGGAAATCTTTAGCAAGAAATAATAAGTAGTTTGTTATTGATGAAGAGCGAGGATTTTCCTCGCTCTTTTTTTCGGAAGAATTATGAAACGACGTTCCTTGCTTTTAGCAGCACTCCTGCCTTTCTTACCATTCTCAGCATTAGCGCATACGCCTTATCGTCAATGGGATATTTTCCGTAAACGCTATCTGCAAATTCTGACTTCGCATGCAGACTACGATGGCGATAAAGTCGGTGATGAATGGGTTGCCGTTATTTCAGAAAAATCTCCTTTAAGTCGTGCTATGGTCAGTCGCGCACATGATATGCCGCGCATAGCGAGTCTTTTAAAAACCAATCAAAGTAAATTTGCTGTGCTGTCGTACTTGCATGCCAGATTAATGTTTACAGGTGCGCCGCCATTTGAAGATTATTCTCCTTTGGAATTGGAAGTCTTGGTCGACAACGGTAAATATTTATTAGTCTGTCGATCCGATGTGCCTTTGCATCACGCTTATTTTGTGACAGCAGCGCTGATGGAAGAATCAAAGAAATTACATTTAGTGAAGCCTACCCAAGGAAAATTTGGTATGCCTGTGCATGCCGGCGCTAAAGCCTTTTTCAATGGTGATAAATTAGAACCACCTGCAGCAGAATCATGAAGCACGCTTTATCAAAAAAAATCTGCTACTTATTATCTTGTGCAGCGCTGCTTGCTTGTAGTAGCGTTTTTGCACATGATTCCATCACTGCCGAAGGCCGTAAAAATTATGTGGCTAAGCTACAAGAATGGCATGCCACAGTGAGTTCAACTGCGCCAGCAGCAGTGCGTGCAAAAGCACAATATCAAATCGCTGTGATGCTAGATGAAATCCGCGATTTGTTTAATCAAGATGTGATTAGTCACGGCAAGATCAAAGGTTTAGAAACCAGCACCTTACTGAATGAATTAGCACGTGGTGAAGATAAACTGGAGCTATCAACAAAAACCGGTTTATATATTGCGCATTTAAAGCCTTATCGTGAAGCGATACGCTTAGATCCTAAAGCAACTTTTATAGATCATGCACGTTACATGCTATTGAAAAGTCAGTTCTATGACAGCTTTAGTGATGATCCATTAAAGCCAATCTCGCAGAGTAAAGAAGAATTAGCTGAAATGATTACGATAGGCGAAGCATTACTGAAATCTAAAGATGCCTTAGTGAATATGGAAGAAGTACGTTTCATATTAGCGATTCATTATATTCAGGCTATTGTGCAAAAATCATTGCCTAAAGAAGAGACGCAGAAAAAAATCACCAAGCTGTTACAAGATTTACGCAAAGACTCTCCGCAGAGCCTAAAAATTCCTACTATTGAAGCGCTGCAGCAGCAATAAATTTAGCAGTGCTATTTTCTATCATGTGTATTCATTGCGATAGTTAACTATGCAAAAAATTTTCGCGTTGCTATTTAGCTTGCTCATCGTTTCTACTGTATCTGCGCATCAGACAGGAAATAGCTATGTCAACATTCGGCAGGTTGACGATCATCTTGCTGTGGATCTCGATTTTTATGTGCGTGATCTGGGTAATCTTTTACAAGAAGTCACTAAGCCTGGAGAGCCTGCTCCAGCACCGCCTTCGCCAGATCAATTACAAGCACTACAGCCACGAATTACGGAAGTTATACAGCGTTCATTCAAGTTGGAAATTGATGAGCAGCCTGCACCACTGACATTTACAGGGCAGTCAGTCACATTACATAACGATGGCTTGTATGTACGTCAACAGTATGTTGGTCCAGCAGTCGATGCAAAAGCTAAATTTGTAGTGATACGCTACGAATTTTTCACGCAAAACGACAAACTAGGCCGCGCATTTTTGCGCTTAGTATTAAACGGTGATGAAATTTCCTCCGTCTTTGATCAGCCGAATGCCATACAACGTTTTGCAATCGGTGAAACCAAACGCTCTGCGACAATATTTTTGTTTGCAAAAGAGGGCGCGAAACATATTTGGGAGGGCATAGATCACTTGTTGTTCTTACTGACCTTACTCTTGCCAGGTTTACTGTTGTGGAGGCATGAAGTGGCTGCGCCTACACCAGAAAATCCTAAGCCAGTGCGTGGTACCAAAGAAGCAGAAATCTTTGCTTTAAAAGTCGTAACAGCTTTTACATTTGCGCATTCAATCACATTAGGATTGGCAACGTTTGGATTGGTGAGCTTGCCTGAAAAGTTAATTGAAAGCTTGATTGCATTTTCTATCATCGTTTCAGCAGCGATTAATTTACAAAAAAAATATCGCATTAATCATTGGCAGCTAGCATTTGTATTTGGGTTAATACACGGCATGGGCTTTGCCAATGGACTGAAAGAGTTAGGTTTATCTTCTTCGTATTTCCTTGAAACCCTGCTTGCGTTTAATGTTGGCGTAGAGCTTGGTCAACTCTCTACCGTCTTATTGGTCTCTATACCAATGCTATTATTTGTGCGTAGCGAAACCGCTAAGCATCGTGTGATGACATGGGGATCAATAAGTGTGTTAGCGATTGCTACCGTGTGGTTAGTGCAGCGATTGATGGCGTAAGTAGATAAGTATATTTCTCCATGCGGCGCAATGCATTGCGCCCTACAAATCTTCCGGCAGTATATTCGTGCGGCGTCATATGAAAAATTTCACGGACGATTACGTTGCACTAATCGTCCCTACGATTCTTATATGTTTGAGGTGTGTGGGTGTTGTAGGTACGAATAGCGTAGCGTATTCGTACGGCATCGCATGAAAAATTTCACGGACGATTACGCAGGGCTAATCGTCTCTACGATTCTTATATGTTTGAGGTGTGTAGGTGTTGTAGGTACGAATAG
>JAXISQ010000149.1:0-4824 GCA_034680505.1 Noviherbaspirillum sp. | reverse complement strand
GTTTACTTGTCGCTGTGGTTTTAGTCATGATCTTATTTCTCCATAGGCGTAGCTTCACGCCCACGCAACACGATATCAAAGCGGTATCCGAGTGCATATTCAGGCTCAGTTAACGCCAACTCAAATGTCGATATCATGCGTTCTCTCGCACGCACATCCGGCACACTGTTATATATAGGATCGAGTGCTAACAAGGGGTCACCAGGAAAATACATTTGCGTGACGAGTCGCGTTGCAAAAGCATGACCAAACAAAGAAAAGTGTATGTGCGCTGGACGCCATGCATTGGAATGATTACGCCAAGGATAAGCACCAGGACGTATCGTCAGAAAACGGTAATTACCTTCTTCATCCGTCATCGTGCGACCAGTCCCTGTGAAGTTTGGATCTAACGGGGCATCATGGGTGTCGCGTTTATGTTGATAACGACCTGCCGCATTTGCTTGCCACACTTCGACTAAGGTATTGCGTACAGGATTACCATCTTCATCCATTACGCGACCGGCAACAATAATACGTTCACCTAGTGGCTCGCCAGTATGTTGTTTAGTTAAATCATGATCCAGTTTGCCTACGCGCTCATGACCAAAGACTGGCCCCGTCATCTCCGACAATGATTGAGGTAGTAGTATCAATGATTGCGATGGTGAGCGTTTTACGGTTGAAGTGTAGGCAGGCGAGAGATACTCAGGCTGACTACCTGGTTGAGGCAAACGAAAAGAACTAAGGTCCGACATACTGACTCCGTGAATAACCGACTTTGACTAACGCACTTGTTTTAATTTTTTAAACGCGTTCAATGATGAGCGCAATACCTTGTCCCACACCTATGCACATTGTACACAGCGCATAGCGGCCTTCTGTACGTTGTAGCTGATACATCGCTGTTGTGACTAAACGCGCACCACTCATACCGAGTGGATGTCCCAAAGCGATTGCACCACCATTCGGATTCACACGTGCATCATTATCGGCTATACCTAATTGACGTAGCACTGCTAAACCTTGTGCAGCAAAGGCTTCATTTAATTCAATCACATCCATTTGATCGAGCGTCAAACCAGTTTGCTGTAAAAGTTTTTGCACAGCAGGTGCAGGACCTATACCCATCACACGTGGTGCTACACCAGCAGTTGCCATTGCAACGATACGTGCTTTAGGTGTTAAGCCATGTTTCGCTGCCATCTCTGCATTGGCAATTAATAATGCACATGCACCATCATTCACACCAGAAGCATTGCCTGCAGTGACAGTACCATCAGGACGCACTACGCCTTTTAATTTCGCTAATGCTTCTACACTGGTGGCACGAGGATGTTCATCCTGTGACACCGTGATAGGGTCACCTTTCTTTTGTGGAATCACAACCGGCACGATTTCTTCTGCCAAGATACCTGCTGCTTGTGCAGCTGCGGCTTTATTTTGACTAGCGACTGCAAACACATCTTGATCATGTCGATTGATGTTGTAATCTTGCGCGACATTTTCTGCAGTCTCAGGCATTGCATCCACACCATATAAAGCTTTCATTTGTGGATTAATAAAACGCCAGCCTATGGTTGTATCAAATATCTGTGCATTGCGTGAAAAAGCACTCTCAGCTTTACCCATCACAAAGGGAGCGCGAGTCATGGACTCCACACCACCGGCTATCATCATGCCGCACTCACCCGATTTAATTGCACGCGCTACTGTGCCGACTGCATCCATACCAGAACCACATAAACGATTCACTGTGCCGCCACCAATTTCTTGGGGCAAGCCAGCAAGTAGTAATGCCATACGAGCGACATTGCGGTTATCTTCACCTGCTTGATTTGCGCAACCGTAAATAACTTCTGATAGCGCTTGCCAATCAACTTGTGGATTACGCTGCATCAGTGCACGTAAAGGAATAGCACCTAAATCATCTGCACGTACATCTTTTAATGCGCCGCCAAAGCGACCTATAGGTGTGCGAATTGCATCGCAAATAAATGCATCATTCATGGTTAATCCGATGTGTAAGTTGAAGTTAAATTGATTTTTCTTTGTAGCCTAGCCTGCAATTAAGGCACCGCCTGTTAATTTTTCTAATTCTTGCAAGCTCATGCCTTCCGCAATGTCGCGCACAACTAAACCCTGTGGTGTGACATCCATGACAGCTAAATCTGTGTAAATACGATTAACGCAGGCAATCCCTGTAAGTGGATAAGTACAGGCTTGAACAATCTTACTCTCACCTGTTTTAGTCTGATGCTCCATCATGACATACACACTCTTAGCACCGATGGCTAAATCCATTGCGCCACCGACTGCAGGAATCGCATCTGGAGCACCGGTATGCCAATTTGCCAGATCACCTTCGACAGAAACTTGAAAGGCACCTAATACACAAATATCGAGATGACCACCACGCATCATGGCAAAGGAATCACCATGATGAAAATATGCACCGCCTGTGAGTAAAGTAACGGGTTGTTTACCTGCATTGATTAAATCTTCATCTTCTTCACCGGCAGCGGGGGCTGGCCCCATTCCTAAAATACCATTCTCACTATGTAAAAATATTTCGCGTGATTTGTCTAAATGATTCGCCACCATAGTGGGCAAACCTATACCTAAATTTACGTAGGCGCCTTCAGAAATATCTTGTGCAACACGTCGCGCCATGTCATCTCGAGAAAATCGCTTCATTTTTTTTCTCCTTCGGATTGCACAACACGTTTTACAAAGATGCCTGGTGTGATAATGACTTCAGGATCTAATTCACCTAGTGGCACAACTTCATCAACTTGAGCAATCGTACATTTTGCAGCCATTGCCATAATCGGTCCAAAATTTCGTGCTGCTTTTCTATAGACTAAATTACCCCAACGATCACCTTTCAAAGCTTTAATCAATGCATAGTCAGCGTGAATTGGTGATTCGAGCACATAGTGCCGACCATTGATGAGACGCGTCTCTTTGCCTTCTGCCAGTAAGGTGCCATAACCAGTAGGAGAAAAAAATCCACCTATACCAGCACCAGCAGCGCGTATACGCTCTGCGAGATTGCCCTGTGGTGTCAGTTCTAATTCTATTTTCCCGCTGCGATATAAACCATCAAATACATGCGAATCACTTTGACGAGGAAAAGAGCAAATAATTTTTCGAACGCGTCCTACTGCAAGTAAAGCTGCTAAGCCTGCATCACCATTCCCTGCGTTGTTATTCACAATAGTCAGATCACTCGCCCCTTGCTCTATCAACGCATCGATCAATGCGCGAGGCATTCCTGCATTACCAAATCCACCAATCATGATGGTGGCACCGTCATGCACATCTGCTACAGCAGACGCCATGGAAGCTGCAATTTTATTGACCAATTCGTGACCTCTGAGAATGATGACTAATTAGAGTTAAAGACTGTATTCGAAACTTTGCATGTCATTTTTATAATTTTCCAACAAATGAATATGAATTAACTTAATGATCGATGATCGAACAATTATCTGTTTATAGAACCATCTGAGTGTATAGTTCAAGCCTAGCCCTAGCAAGCATGTACTCAAAATTGTGTTCGGTGGCCGAACCATTTTTTTCCATGCTTATCTTTATGTTTGATTAACTGCAATGTCACTGATAAGCAACGGAATCATTCGACTGCATCGCTGTGTGAATTGAAACATGCGAAATGGATACAAGGATTGTCAATTTTGCAGCGTCTTCCGTTACGGTAAGCCGCCTGCCCGTTGAAAGAATACGTTACGTGCAGTCAAGTAGTCCACCCAGCCTGTTCGTTCGAACCCTCACCTGAGTGAAATCATCATGCACAACTTCTCTTCCCGAAATACCAATCTTGCTAATGCCAACCGATTAAATCCTGAGGCAAAAGTTTATGTAAACGATGTTGAAACAGAAAATGAAACAGAGTTCGATATGGATCTAGAAAATGATGTAGAAACAGAAGTAGTCGCAGAAACAGTAGAACAAACCAAACCGGTTCGCCCTCTCACAATTGCAGAAGAAATTGATGCATTAACTGATCCTAGTTTTATGACATCACTAGCACGTGGTTTAGCAGTTGTGAAAGCCTTTAGTGACCAACGACGTGCAATGACGATTGCACAAATTAGTCATAAAACCGGTATTCCACGCGCAGCAGTGCGACGATGTTTGTATACCTTAAAACAATTAGGTTATGCAGATTCCGAGGCAAATAACTTTTATCTCAAACCTAAAATTCTCACCTTAGGTTATTCCTATCTTTCTTCTACTCCCCTCACCATTTCTGCTCAGCCTTGCCTGAATCAAGTTAGTCGATCTTTAAACGAGTCATGTTCTTTAGCAGTGATGGATGAAGGTGAAGTGCTCTATATTTCACGTTCAGCCACTTCACGTGTGATGTCAGTAGCACTTAATGCAGGTAGTCGTCTGCCTGCATATTGCACTTCATTAGGCCGAGTGATGTTAGCGTCTATGACAGAGAGTCAGTTAAATGAATATTTTTCAAAATCTGAGTTGCGTGCTTATACAGATCGCACTCTTGTATCTGAAGAAAAATTACGCACGCTCTTAAATGAAATAGGACAAGCCGGCTATGCCATCGTAGAAGAAGAATTGGAGATAGGATTGCAGTCTATAGCAGTACCAGTACGTGGGGCTTCAGGCGCAGTCGTCGCCGCCTTAAATATCGCCACACAAACTACCCGAGTATCACGTCATCAACTTGAGCATGAGTTCTTACCAACTTTGCTCAATGCTGCTTCTGAACTCTCGGTATTACTACCTTAATAAAAAAATCCCCACCAGGTCTTAATCCGCAGGTTCCTGATTCAAGTCCAGGCAGGGGAGCCAAAATTC
>JAXISQ010000148.1:0-4842 GCA_034680505.1 Noviherbaspirillum sp. | reverse complement strand
TAGTCTGCGATTTCAACCCTCAGAGTTAATGAAACTAGTCTTCGTGATTTATGCGGCTGACTACACCGTACGTAAGCAGCAATACATGGACAAGTTACGTAAAGGATTTTTGCCGATGGCGAGTGCAGTCGCTGCAGTTGGGGTGCTTTTATTGTGGGAGCCAGATCTGGGAGCGTTTGGTGTCATCGTTTGTATTGCGATGGGCATTTTATTCTTAGGCGGATTTAATGTGATTTGGTTTGGCGGCATGATGGGTTTGCTAGTCAGCATTTTCACATTAGCGATTCTTTTTTCACCATGGCGACAAGAACGCATGATTGCGTTTTTTAATCCTTGGACTGCTGATCCTTTGGGTAAGGGTTATCAACTCACGCATTCATTGATTGCATTTGGGCGCGGAGAGTTATTTGGTGTGGGATTAGGCGCGAGCGTAGAAAAATTACAGTACTTACCAGAAGCGCATACCGATTTCTTACTCGCTGTAATAGGTGAAGAACTTGGTTTAGCTGGTGTATTAATCGTTACGTTTTTATTTTATTGGATAGTGAGACGTGCTTTTGAGATAGGCAGACAAGCGATTGTGCTCGATAACACCTTTGCTGGATTGGCTGCTAAAGGCATAGGCATTTGGATAGGTGCGCAAACATTCATCAACATGGGTGTGAATTTAGGTCTGTTGCCAACTAAAGGTTTGACTTTACCTTTAATGAGTTATGGCGGATCGGGTGTGCTAATTAATTGTATAGGCCTAGCTATTTTGTTGCGCATTGATTTTGAAAATCGATCCATGATGCGAGGCGCACGAACATGAGCACTCACATCAAACATCTGATGGTCATGGCAGCTGGAACCGGAGGACATATTTTTCCTGGTCTTGCTATCGCTGACACCATGCGTGCGCGTGGTTGGCAAGTGTCTTGGTTAGGTACGACACGTGGTATGGAAGCAGACATCGTACCGAAACATGGAATTACGTTTGATGCGATTGATTTTAGTGGGCTGCGTGGAAAAGGACTTAAACATAGTGCAATCGGACTTATAAAAATGTTTAAAGGATTGCTCAGTTGTCGCGCCATTATTCGACAACGTCAACCTGATGTGATTGTGGGTATGGGTGGTTATGTGACTGTGCCTGGTGGACTGATGGCGAAATTATGTGGCGTGCCACTAGCAATAGTGAATGCAGATGCATCGTTGTTGATGTCAAATAAAGTGTTGGTGCCCTTCGCTAGAAAAATTTTATTTGGCTTCACCACAGCTAAGCAGAATACAAATCCAAATAAATTTATTGTCACTGGTAATCCAGTGCGTAAAGAAATTCGTGAAATAACTAAACCTGAACGACGCTATGGTTCGCGCACAGGAAAATTACACATCTTGATTATTGGTGGCAGTTTAGGTGCGCGCGTATTAAATGAAACCGTACCTGCTGCATTAGCGTTAATGCCAGAAGCGCAGCGACCAATTGTTGTGCATCAGTCGGGTAAGCAGCATATTGAAGCATTAAAAAATGCATATGTCAGAGCGGGCGTGCAAGCTGAAGTATTGCCCTTCATCGATGATATGGCACTTCAATATAGCCAAGCTGATTTGGTGATTTGTCGTGCAGGTGCTATCACCGTGTCAGAACTGTGTGCAGCAGGCGTGGCGAGTGTGTTGGTGCCTTTGGTGGTATCAACTACAGCACATCAACGCGATAACGCGCAATGGATGGCGCAGGCGCATGCTGCGATTCATATGTCGCAAACAGAATTATCTGCTGCTTCATTAGCAGCGCTGTTACAAAAGATCACGCGTGAGCAATGTCAGCAAATGGCAATCGCTGCACATCAGCAAGCACGGAGTGATGCGAATGAAGCGATAGCGAATGTAATAGAAGAGTTAAGTGGTAGTACAAGATTAGTAGGCAAGACGAATGAAGCATAAAGTTAAAAATATTCATTTTGTTGGCCTAAGCGGCGCGGTCGCGCTGCGCTTTTTTATAGAGCAAAAGCCGGAGCTAGTTGTAAGAAGAATTGATAAAGCAGATGAAGCATAAAGTTAAAAATATACATTTCGTAGGCATAGGCGGGTCGGGTATGAGCGGCATCGCGGAGGTGTTGCTCAATCTCGGCTATACCGTATCGGGCTCTGATCTTACGAATAATGCTGCGAGTCGTCGTTTAGCTGAGTTGGGTGCGCAGATTCATATTGGTCATTCGCCTGACCATGTGAAGGGTGCGGATGCGATTGTAACGTCGACTGCGGTGAAACCAGATAATCCAGAAGTGATTGCTGCGCGTGCACGTCATATTCCGATTGTGCCGCGTGCAGTGATGTTGGCTGAGTTAATGCGTTTGAAAAGTGGTATTGCCATTGCGGGCACACATGGAAAAACAACCACGACGAGTTTGGTAGCGAGTGTGTTGGCGCAAGGTGGTTTAGATCCTACTTTTGTTATTGGTGGTCGATTAAATAGTGCGGGAGCTAATGCAAAACTTGGTGCTGGTGATTTTATTGTGGCTGAAGCGGATGAATCAGATGCTTCATTTCTGAACTTATCGCCCACGATAGAAGTCATTACCAATATCGATGCTGATCATATGGAAACTTATGAGCATAGTTTTGCAAAGCTTAAGCAAGCGTTTATCGAGTTCACCCAAAGATTACCGTTTTATGGTGTTGCCATTTTATGTCTCGATGATGCGAATGTACGCGAGATCATGCCCTTTATTTCTAAGATGATTGTGACCTATGGCTTTCACGAAGAAGCAGATGTGCGCGCTGTGAATGCAAAAGCAGTGAATGGCCATATGGAATTCACAGTGATACAAAAAGATTATCCAGACTTACATGTGCATCTGAATCAACCGGGTATGCACAATGTACAAAATGCATGCGCTGCAATTGCCATCGCTAGAGAAGTTGGTGTGGATGATGCTGATACACAAAAAGCTTTAATGGAATTTACAGGTGTCGGTCGACGATTCACGCGCTATGGCGAATTGCCTCTACCGACTGCGCAAGGCAAGTTTGCATTGGTGGATGACTATGGACATCATCCTGTAGAAACAGCTGCAACGATAGCGGCAGCACGTGGTGCGTTTCCAGGCCGTCGTTTAGTGTTGGCGTTTCAACCGCATCGCTATACACGTACGCGCGATTTATTCGAAGATTTTGTCAAAGTGTTGTCGAGTGTGGATGTGCTCTTATTAGCGGATGTTTATCCCGCAGGTGAGCAACCTATACCAGCTGCGGATGGTAGATCGTTGGCGCATGCATTGCGCGTAGTCGGCAAAACAGAATTAATTTTTGTAGAAAATATCACTGAGATGGCGGAGTCGGTGTTACAAGCAGCACGCGCAGGTGATGTGGTGATGACGATGGGTGCGGGATCGATTGCGAATGTGCCAGCTCAATTGCAAGAGATGACAGCTAAGCATGTGTAATGAGTAAAAAATGATGAAACAAGAATTTGGAAAAGTAGGTGTGTTGTTTGGTGGTCGTTCGGCTGAGCGAGAAATCTCCATCATGTCCGGCACGGGTGTTCTATCGGCTTTGCAAAGTCGTGGTATCGACGCGCATAAATTTGATCCTGCTGAGCGTTCACTGGCTGACTTAGCGAGTGAAAAATTTGATCGTGTATTTATTGCTTTACATGGACGTTATGGTGAAGACGGCACCTTGCAAGGTGCATTAGAGCAAATGGGTATTCCTTATACTGGACCTGGTGTGTTGGCTTCTTCAATAGCCATGGATAAAGCGATGACGAAGCGTGTTTGGTTATTCAATGAATTAGCTACACCGCGCTTTGAGATGTTGCATGCAAAATCAGATTGGCATCATGTTGCGAACAGTTTAGGTTTGCCGTTGATTGTGAAGCCTGCGCATGAAGGTTCTACCTTGGGTTTAACGAAAGTTACCGATGCAGCACAACTACCTGCTGCTTATGCATTGGCAGCGAAGTTTGATTCTGCTGTGATGGCAGAAGAATTCATTAGTGGGATGGAGTTGACGTGTCCTTTATTAGGCACTGGTGATGAGGCAAGAGCATTACCTGTAGTGCGCATTATTGCGCCTGATGCGAATTACGATTATCAAAATAAATATTTTACAAACGATACGCAATATCTTTGCCCAAGTAATTTGCCGCCAGAGCAGGAAAAAGAAATTCAAGCCTTAGCATTGGCAAGTTATCGCACCTTGGGTTGTCGTGGTTGGAGTCGTGCTGATGTGATGGTGCGTGCTACCGATGGCAAGCCATTTTTGCTAGAGATTAATACTTCACCTGGTATGACAGGACATTCTTTAGTGCCGATGGCAGCAAAGGCAGCAGGTATATCGTATGAAGATTTATGTATAGAGATTTTACGGTCAGCGAAATGTGATTTGCAGCCTTTGCCTGACTGGAAAGTAAGTTAATAGAGACGTAAAAAAATTTAAAGCAAACGAAAAATAACCATTATGTTGAACGACATCAGACTCATGAATCTTCTCACTCGCGCTGCACTCGCGGTGTTGATTCTCGTGCTGGTGTTTGCTGGGTATCGTTGGCTTGCATTGCAAACTTATTTTGACTATCGCGTAATTAGTATGCGTGGTGCGCAGCAAGTAGCGTTACGTTATGTGGATGATGCAACCGTAAGAAGTGCGGCATTGCCACGTTTGCGAGGCAATTTCTTCACTGGCGATCTGCATGCCATGCGTGCTGCATTTGAAACAGTGCCATGGGTGCATCATGCTTCTGTCAGACGCGAGTGGCCAAATAAATTACAAGTGACAGTGGAAGAGTATGTCGCTTTAGGTACGTGGGATGATATTGAGGGAAGACTGCTATCAGTGGATGGCGTGATTTTTTCTGCC
>JAXISQ010000147.1:0-4854 GCA_034680505.1 Noviherbaspirillum sp. | reverse complement strand
GCTTATGTTTTTTATTTTTTAGAAGCGATGCAAGCAGCGGCAGTTGAATTGGGTTTGTCTGCTGAGCAGGGTAAGCAACTTGCATTAGCGACCTTTGCGGGAGCAACTGAGTTGGCTGCTCAATCAGATCAAACATTGGCGCAATTACGCGAAAATGTGACATCCAAAGGTGGTACAACTTACGCAGCACTAACTTCAATGCAAAATAACAAAGTAGCGCAATCCATCATTGAAGCTTTGCATGCTGCTTCACGGCGAGGTGAGGAATTAGGTGTGGAGTTTGGAAAAAATTAAATCGCTGTGATGATTAGCCTATAAAATTTTCTGGTGCTTTTGCCGCACTACGTGCAGTTGCACTATTAATTTTTTTAGCTTTCACTAAATCCATTAAGCAGGCGTCCATCGTTTGCATGCCCATTCCCGTACCAGTTTGAATTGCGGAATACATTTGCGCTACTTTTGCTTCCCGTATTAAATTTCTAATCGCTGGTGTGCCCAACATAATTTCATGGGCTGCTACGCGTCCTTTGCCATCGGCAGTCTTTAATAAAATTTGTGAAATCACAGCTTGCAATGATTCAGACAGCATGGCGCGCACCATTTCTTTTTCATCACCAGGAAACACATCAATAATTCTATCGATGGTTTTTGCTGCGGAGACGGTATGTAAAGTGCCAAACACTAAATGACCTGTCTCCGCTGCGGTTAATGCTAGACGTATGGTTTCTAAGTCACGTAATTCGCCAACTAAAATCACATCAGGATCTTCACGCAAGGCTGAGCATAATGCGGCTGCAAATGAATGCGTGTGAACAGCGAGCTCACGTTGATTAATTAAACTCTTTTTTGATTGATGTAAAAATTCTATGGGATCTTCAACAGTCAATATATGCGCATATTCATGTTCATTCACATGATTCACCATGGCAGCGAGTGTCGTAGATTTGCCTGATCCGGTTGGGCCAGTGACTAACACTAAGCCACGTGGACGTAAGGCTAAGTCGCCAAATAGAGTAGGTGCATTCAGATCTTGTAGCGTGAGTATTTTTGATGGAATAGTGCGTAATACCGCTGCTGCACCACGCTGTTGATGAAAAGCGTTAACACGAAAACGTGCTAGATCAGGAATCTCAAATGAAAAATCCACTTCTAAATGAGAGGTATAATTTTTTTTTAAATCATCACTCATAATTGAGTGCAGCATCGCTTGCACTTCATCATGTTCCAAGGCTGGTAAGTTAATTTTTTTTACTTCACCATGTACGCGTATCATGGGTGGAATGCCGGCTGATAGATGGAGATCAGAAGCTTGATTTCGGACTGAGAATGCAAGTAATTCGGAAATAGTCATGATGTCTTAGATTAGATAATTGCGTGGACTATGAGGTAGGCATAGCGCACGCAATTATCTGCCGCACTTAAGTGGGCTAACAAGACAATCAGTTGGAATAGAGTGTGCTGTTGTGTAGAGGCGGCAAAGCCACTAGAAGCGATTGATTAACCCAAAACAAAACCAAGAAATACTGCTGCACCTAGCCAGTTATTATGTCGAAAGGCAGCAAAGCATTGCATACGATCGCGGTGACGTATCAGTGTCCAATGATAGAGCGCAATGCCTGTCGCTATCAGTATGCCGATAAAAAATCCTACCCCCATGCCTGCTTGCCAACCTACCCAAGTAATTAAACTTAAACTAGCTGCATAACAAAACATGACAGCGATCACATCAAAACGACCAAAGGTGATGGCGGAAGTGCGTATACCAATTTTTATATCATCATCACGATCTACCATCGCATATTCCGTGTCATAGGCAAGAGCCCAGAATATATTAGCCAGTAATAACAACCATGCTTGGTAAGGCACAGTGTTTTGTACTGCGGCATACGCCATCGGTATGCCAAAACCAAAAGCAATGCCGAGATAAGCTTGTGGTAAAGCGAAGAAACGTTTGAAGTAAGGATAGCTAGCTGCAATGAGTACAGCAACGAGTGAGAGTTGTTTTGTTAATGTATTCAGCGGCAGTATGAGTGCAAATGAGATGAGTGCAAAGAAAGCAGCAATGAGTAGTGCTTCGCGACCAGAAATTTTTCCACTAGTCAGAGGTCTATCAGCAGTGCGTTTAACATGCTTATCAAATTCTTGATCAGCATAGTCATTGATAGCGCATCCTGCAGAGCGCATGAGCACAGTGCCTATACAAAAAATCAGTATGAATTGTAGGGATGGTTTACCTGCACTCGCTAACCATAATGCCGACAAAGTAGGCCAGAGTAAAAGTAAACTACCTATGGGTTTATCTAGCCTAACTAATTTTGCATAGAGAGCAAGCCTATGCCAGATTGCTGATTGCAAAAGTCGATTCATAGCGTGCAGTAATCAATCTGCTAAATATTAGCTCGTAGTGTGAGCAACATTGGGCAACATGGTTACACCGTGTAGATTACATTTTAGAACGGCTTGTCGCACTGCTTCAATTGCACCACTACGTGTAAAACTTTTTCGCCAAGCGATGACGACGCGACGTGAAGGCAAGGGTTGTTCAAACGGTATGTAGCGCAACATGCTATCGGGATCTGTGATGCTAGGTGTGGATGCTTTAGGTAAAACCGTGATGCCTATGCCGGATGCCACCATGTGACGTATGGTTTCTAATGAAGAGCCTTCAAAGGTGCGTGCAATGCCAGCACCAGAATTTGAGAAGCGCGACATTTCAGGACACACCTCTAACACTTGATCACGGAAGCAATGGCCTGCGCCTAATAGCAACATGGTTTCAGTTTTTAAATCAGCGCTGCTAATTGCACTTCTATTTGCCCATTGATGTTGTCTGGGCATAGCAACCACAAACGGTTCATCATACAGAGGCTGCACCATTAATCCTTGTTCAGGGAAGGGGAGCGCCATGATGGCAGCATCTAATTCACCTGCGCGCAGTAATTCAATTAAACGTACTGTAAAATTTTCTTGTAAGACTAAAGGCATTTGCGGCACTTCTTCTATCATGCTGCGTACAAGTTGCGGTAATAGATAAGGTGCAATTGTATAGATAATGCCTAGTCGTAAAGGACCAACGAGTGGGTCTTTATTTTGTTTCGCGATATTTTTTATGGTCGCTGTTTGTTCTAGTACATGCTCAGCTTGTGCAATGATTTGCTCACCGATTGGTGTCACAGATACTTCAGTTCCGCCTCGTTCAAAGATAGGTACGCCGAGTTCATCTTCTAATTTTTTTATCGCAACCGATAATGTGGGCTGAGCGACAAAGCACGCTTCGGCCGCACGTCCAAAATGTTTTTCGCGGGCGACGGCAACAATATATTTAAGTTCTGTGAGAGTCATGCTATTAGTTTCGCATAATCGGTGAGTCTGAGGGAAGGCAGCATCATAGGTGCGCCATCATACGCGTAGAAAATCTTCGCGCGAACCTAACCAGCGGGCTAAATGGGCTTCTGCTATATCTTTTTGATGCAATAGTAAATCAGCAGCAAGATCGCGTGCTTTTTCTACCAACCATTGATCTGTTTCCAAGTTAGCAAATCGCAGCATAGCTTGTCCTGATTGTCTGGCACCTAAAAACTCACCAGGACCACGAATTTCTAAATCGCGTCGTGCGATTTCAAAACCATCGGTAGTTTCACGCATGATGGCTAATCTTTGTTTGGCTATCATACCCAGTGGTGCTTGATATAACAGCAAACACACGCTAGCGGCAGAGCCTCGACCGACACGACCACGTAGTTGGTGGAGTTGTGAGAGTCCAAAGCGTTCAGCATGTTCAATCACCATGAGTGAAGCATTCGGTACATCCACACCCACTTCAATCACCGTGGTCGCTACGAGTAAATGTAATTCACCGCGTGCAAATGCATCCATCACTTGCTGCTTTTCTGCAGTTTTTAGACGACCATGCACTAAACCTATCTGTAGATCAGGTAGTGCAACAGTGAGCGCAGCATAAGTATCGGTTGCAGTTTGTAATTGCAAGGCTTCTGATTCTTCTATCAGCGGGCAGACCCAATAAATTTGTTTGCCTTCTAGTGCAGCTGCATGCACGCGTTCTATCACTTCATCACGACGGTCTTGATCTATCAGTCGCGTCATGATGGGTGTTCTACCTGGTGGCAGTTCATCAATCACGGAGACTTCTAAGTCTGCGTAATACGTCATGGCTAAGGTGCGGGGTATGGGTGTGGCAGACATCATTAATTGATGCGGTATTTGATCCACACCTTTATTACGCAAGGTCAGTCGCTGCGCTACACCAAAGCGATGTTGTTCATCGACGATGACTAAACCTAGACGAGCAAATAAAACATCTTCTTGTATCAGTGCATGGGTACCGATGACGAGTTGTGCTTCACCAGATTCTATAAGCGCACGCGCTGCTTCTTTCTCACGTTTTTTGAGGCTACCAGTTAGCCACACAACTTGTATGCCGAGTGGCTCTATGAGTGCTGCAATTTTTCTGAAATGCTGTTCCGCTAAAATTTCAGTTGGCGCCATGAGTACAGCTTGATAACCATTATCAATCGCTTGTACAGCAGCGAGTGCAGCAACAATAGTTTTACCACTTCCTACATCGCCTTGTAATAAGCGTTGCATAGGAAATGATGCAGCAATATCACTGCGTATTTCATTCAACACGCGTTGTTGCGCACCGGTTAAAGCAAACGGCAAAGCTGCGTTAAATGCGCGACACAATGATCCTTCCATGCTGAGTGAAGGTGCACCTTGCTGGCGTCGTGCCACTTGCGCACGCTTCATAGAGAGTTGTTGCGCGAGTAGTTCATCAAACTTCACTCGCGTCCATGCGGGATGAGTGCGCTCCATCAAAGCGTATTCATCGCAATC
>JAXISQ010000146.1:0-4870 GCA_034680505.1 Noviherbaspirillum sp. | reverse complement strand
GAATATGACCACGAAATTGTAGATAGAGGCTACGACGATCTTACTTCCATATTCATTGTAAAAAAAGGTCAGCCAAAATTAATTTACAATAATTATAATGGCGACGTAACTTGGTATTAACTTCATTTTCATGAATTTCAATAGTTATTTATCACTAAAATAAAAACCCCTTAGATCAAATAAAATTAGCTATTGTTATGCTTCACAAATAAAATATTTATTCAATCGAAGACTATCAATCTTTGTAATAGTTTTTCCCAAAGATAAATTGATGTCATTGATATGCCTTAACTTTTAATACCACTTCATCAGATAGGAACTTTGTTAATCTGCTTTAGAAAATAGTGCTTCATTTACACAAAGTTCAAAGTCTTAGAAATGAAGAAATCCCCTACTTTCTTTCCCAAATTTTTTTATCACAAGACTATTACGTAATATCATTCACAATCTGGTTACATTAATGCAATTATTATCATGTAAGACTGACTTATCTAATAGTTCTAATCCGCAGCAATTCACAAGTAAAATTAGTAGACTACATAACTTGTGTATACACATTTTTTCATCCTCAATACTAGTTGCATGAATGAAGCGATTTTTACTGTCATCAATCCCATATTTGGACCAAATCACCGAAAAGTTGCATTATGCAACTTTTGATTCAATTACACAGTTTATTACACAAAATCGTTTTTTTACTATAAGTCATTGATTTTAATGATGTTTTAAGGAGCCTGTGTAGCTGTTAATCCGCAGATCCCTGGTTCGAGTCCAAGTCGGGGAGCCAAAATACAAAAGCCCGCAGAAGAAAGTACGCGGGCTTTTTCATTCGAATTACGCTGCGCTCAGATAAGCCAATTCTCCGCTGTCACTCTCGGATATCTTTCGAAGTCCCTCAAATTATTGGTTACCAAAGTCACTGATAACGCCTTCGAATGGGCGGCGATCAACTTATCAAGATGATCCTTCTTGCTCTCGCTTGTTGCCAGTCGAATCGGACCGTATGCCGCACCCGCAGCCTGATCGAATGGCGCAACGGGAATGTCTTCAACTAGTGATGAGAGATTTTTGGCTTCACGCTTGGGATCTGCCGAAACTGAGACCCCATAGCTGAGTTCGGCGAAAGTTATTGCTTACATCACCACCTCGCACAAGTAGCATTGCGCGAACCGCTCGGCAACTTGTGCTGGCTGATTTTTCATCAGATAGATACACATATTGGTATCAAGAATGTACTTAGGACTCACAGCGCATCTCGATCTGCTTGCTCATACTCCCCCGGGACTTCGGCGAAAAACTCCGGCGAAAAACGTACAAATTTATTGAGTACTTTCTCCAGCGTTTTTCTTGCAGGTCTTATAAGAATCTCTTCGCCCTGACGCTCGATTTCCAGCTCAATATCCGTTCGCTCATATGCCAGATCGGAGGGAATCAGAACTGCCTGAGAGTTGCCGTTTCTGAAAGTTTTTGTGGTGTGCATTGCCCTTCCTCTGAGACCAAATTCACACTAACCGTAAAGCAGAACGGTAATCAAGTAAACACCTGGACGCACAATTCTTTTCGACAAGCTTCCCTGAGCTTGAAACTGCCGCACAGAGAAATGCGCGTTTAATTACACGCTCATCAAAATACACTGTAGAGCGTTTTTAATTAATTATTTTTACAGCAGAGAGCGCTGTTAAGCGGTGGGGTAAAAATTTATACCACCACTTTATTCTTTTCACCCTGAGTCAATACCACTAACTGCTGACGAAATTCTTTAGGCGATAGCCCAGCCTGTCGTTTAAAAAACCGAGTGAAGTAAGCAGGATCAGTAAATCCTAAAGCATCAGAAACCGTTTTAATCGTCATACTGGTGTAAACCAAATTGCGTTTTGCTTCCAACATAATTCGACTATGGATTAAATCCAAAGCAGAGCGTTGTGCAAACTCACGACACACTGCATTTAGGTGCGCTGTACTAATACCAATCTTAGTGGCGTAAAACGTTAACTGATGATGATGCATATAATCTTGTTCAATCAGATTGGTAAATTCCGATAAATAGCGACGAGCACGTTTAGGATGCTCAACTAAACGAGGCTGCATTGACTGCGCTTGTTGCATCAAACAGGCTAACACCACTGTCAAACTTGATTCGATTAATTCGCGTCTATGCACATGCTGTTGTTGATATTCCTTCATCAATTTATGCAGCATCGCTTCAATTAAAACGCGCTCTTCATTTTCATCTAATACAAATACGCGAGCAGCAGATTCGCTTTGTAATGCTGCACTCAACTCCAAACCCAAACTATCTAAAAATGGATAAGCCAGTGTGACCACGAGGCCTTGCGCATCCGGAGAAAATTGAAAACCGTGAACACAATGTTGCGGAACGATAAGCATACAGCCAGCTGCTAGCTGCCCCTGCCAAGTATCTAACTGCAACATCGCCTCACCTTGTTCCAACCACAACAACTGCAGCAAGCCGTGATGACTATGCGGCTTAATCTCCCAATTGTGCAAGCGACTACGGGTGGCAATGGCTTCGCAATGGAGTAAATCTGGCGTCAGCCACTGCTGCGCTTCGCCATAGAGCTCATAGACAGGGACCGGGCTCTCAATTATGTACTTGCTTGCCATAGAGGTTATTTCTGAAGATTTCCTCGAAATGTACAAGTTTTTATTTGCTAAGTCCATTCCATTAACGGCAATTGAAGCCGATCATCGCCACAATCTTAAAAAATTATGCGTCCCACGCACGGAGACATCATTATGAAAACTCAGGTAGCCATCATCGGAGCTGGTCCTTCAGGTCTACTTTTAGGAAGATTGTTGGAATTGCAAGGCATAGACAACATCATTGTGGAGGCAAAAACTCCTGACTATGTCTTGAGTCGTATCCGCGCAGGTGTCCTAGAACAAGGTCTGCAAAATTTACTGCGCGAAGCTAAAGTCAGTCAGCGTATGGATAAAGAAGGCATGGTGCATGATGGCTTTGCGCTGTCTTTTTTAGGTCGCGAAGAACGCATAGATTTAAAACGTCTGACTGGCGGTAAAACCGTGATGGTATATGGCCAAACAGAAGTCACTAAGGATTTAATGGATGCACGCGCACAATCTGGTGGTGTGACTATTTATGAAGCCGACGAAGTGACGCCACATAATATGTATACAGATTCACCCTCTGTCACATATAAAAAAGACGGCAAATTACACACCATAGAGTGTGAATACATTGCAGGCTGTGATGGATTTCATGGCATTGCACGACAATCCATCGCAGCGGATGCGATTAAATTATTTGAACGTGTCTATCCATTTGGATGGTTAGGCATACTGTCACGCACACCGCCTGTTTCACATGAATTGATTTACGCCAATCACGAGCGTGGCTTTGCGCTATGCAGTATGCGATCTGAAATGCTGTCTCGCTATTATGTGCAATGCAGCCTTGATGATAAAACTGAAGCTTGGTCTGATGAACGATTTTGGGATGAACTACGTGCACGTCTGCCTGCAAAAACAGCGAGTGCATTAGTCACAGGTCCCTCTATAGAAAAAAGTATTGCGCCATTGCGAAGCTTTGTTGCAGAGCCTATGCAATTTGGTAATTTGTTTTTGGTTGGTGATGCAGCACACATAGTGCCGCCGACTGGCGCCAAAGGATTAAATCTTGCTGCGAGTGATGTGTATACCCTTTATCACATACTACGTAAGCGCTACAAAGAAGGTCGACTTGATCTGATTAAAAAATATTCAGAAATTTGTCTACGCCGAGTATGGAAAGCTGAGCGCTTTTCATGGTGGATGACGTCTATTCTGCATAAGTTCTCTGACGATCCGTTTAATCAGCGTATACAAGAAGCTGAGCTTAACTATTACACCAGCTCAGAGGCTGGCCTCACCACGATTGCAGAAAATTACGTGGGTCTACCCTATGAAATCATTGAATAAAATGCAATACATGGCGGTCGGACGTTAAATAAGGTACATTTCGTCCGAGTCCATTTCTGTTTGACAATCATGTCCACAACCCAGCCGCTTATTCCCAGCAAGGCTTTTAATGTCAGTGCACTGCGTGCAAGCTGCTCAGCTTGCAGCATGCATCAGTTGTGTTTGCCTATGGGTTTGGGCGAATCGGATATTAGTCGTCTGGATGAAATTATTGGCCGTAGACGCAAAATTCCTAAAGATGGTCTGCTGTATCGTATCGATGATACGTTCACAAATTTATATGCTATTCGCTTAGGTCACTTTAAAACTTTTCAACTCACACCAAATGGTGAGCAACAAATCACTGGTTTTCAAATGGCAGGTGAATTGCTTGGCATGGATGCAATTAGTACAGACCGACATCATTGCGATGCAGTTGCCTTAGAAGATAGTGAGGTATGTGAAATACCTTTTGCGCGATTAGAAGAATTATTTGGCACCATACCTACTTTGCTACATCACTTCCATCGCATGATGAGTCAAGAAATCACACGCGAACAAAATGTGATGCTGTTATTGGGGAATATGCGTGCAGAGCAACGCTTCGCTGCTTTTTTAGTGAATCTTTCAGCGCGTTATGCAGCGCGTGGCTATTCCTCTACCAATTTTCAATTGCGTATGTCACGTGAAGAAATTGGGAATTATCTAGGCTTAACCATAGAAAGCATTAGTCGCTTGTTATCGCGCTTTAAGAAACAAAATCTACTAAGAGTATCGAATAGAGAAATTGAAGTTCTTGAACCCGTTAGTCTTAAAGCGATTGCCGCCGGCACGGAAACTTGTGCTTAATCTCTGCTGAAAATGAAGTGATGCACATTCATGCATCATGACTTTAAAACGGTGGCTGCCCTTCTTCTGTCCGAATCAAATAACAACTCAACATAGAAGCAAG
>JAXISQ010000145.1:0-4898 GCA_034680505.1 Noviherbaspirillum sp. | reverse complement strand
GTGCCTTTAAAGCCTATGCGGGTACCCGATTGCGCGCCGCTAGTGAGTTTGCTGACTGAACCTGCAACACCGCCGCGTTCATTGACATAACCCATATCAACTATGCCGTAAATGTTGACTGCAGATTGAGCGTGAGCCCATCCACAAAGAGTGCCTGCAACGGCGAGTGCAGCGATTGATTTTTTCATTTTTCCATCCTCAGAAATGAACGTTTGTTGAAAATCCGCATAAATCGGATGGCTGAACATTAATTTCTTAAATGGAAACTGTTTTAAAGCGCATCGGTCAACTCGCGATGAACTTGGACGAAACAATGTGCTTAGGGAAGTGCTGTTGTTTTATTCCTACTAAGCGCATTGACGCGCTAGCCAGCTAAAGCGCACAGTTGATATTCTTAATTTGATAACTTTTTATGGCGTGCTGCAGCTTCTGCTTCGTTTTGTCTGACTAAAAAAACTAAATGCGGGTTGTTAGTCGCTGCTAAATCAAAAATCCAAGCTTGGGTGGCTATGTAGCCGATGAGCTTTCAACTAAATTAGCTGGAGTTGTATTAGAAATATGGCAAATCGTGATGAATTACTGATTATTCGAGCAGCAAGGGCAGGACAAGCTGTCGCACAACTTGCATTAGGCAAACGGTATTTATTTGGCGGAGGTGGTTTACCAAAAAGTTTATCGACTGCTTTACATTGGCTTGAAAGAGCAGCGGAACAAAACCAAAGAGATGCATGGATTTTGATAGGTGCTCACATTCCATTTGAAGTCTCATCGCAAGCTAGTGAACCTTTGAGAGCAGCAATCTGGTACGAACGCGCATTCGAAGAAGGGCAACCCGGTGCAGGACTAGTGTTAGCGATGTTGGTATTTGCAAACTGGACGCGTGCACATCAAATGCTGCAGCAAAAAGCACTACAGGCATTACATTTCGCTGCAGAGTCTGGCTTGCCACAAGGGCAGTGGTTGTTAGCCCAACAAAAAGGAGCCAAAGAATTTTCTGCCCGTTCTCCCATAGGTTTGAATAAAGAAATTATGGATAGACGGGCTATAGCTTTGGAGTGGGCTGCACGTGCTGCTAAGGGTGGAATCATAGATGCGCAAAGAATAATGGCAGATTGCGCATGGCGTGAATTTGATTACGTTAAATATTTATTCTGGGCTTTGCCAATAGCGCAAGACAGCGAGCGTCGTGCTATGAGTTCAGCATTAAAACGTAAGTCTTACACAGAGCAAGAGCTACAAATTATTTCACGTTGTGCAACGGCATTGTTGATGACGATGGACACCAACACAAATTTAATCGATAGGTATTTAAAAATACTGGCGGATTCTGGAGAAAGTAAGGCGCAATTTTCAATGGGTTTGTGGATGGCGCGTATGGATCATACGGGAGCTAAGATCAATGCCATACCTGGTGTGGCGCATTACAAAAAAGCGATACGTTGGTTGTCACAAGCTGCAGAGCAGGGATTATCAGCAGCTTGGTATGTCATGTCGCGCATTTATCTTAAGCCTGAATTTTCTAGACGATGCTTAGCAGAGGCACGCAGACATTTAGAAATGGCTGCAAAAACTGGACATATGCGCGCGCAATTAGAACTGGGCTTAGCAGCATGGCGTGGTAGAAGAAATGATCCGCGCTCCGATATACGCGCGTTATATTGGTTACAGCAAGCGCGCGATCAAGGCAGCACAGAAGCAACTAAGTTGATAAAAAAAATTTCACAGCCTGTAAAACTATCTGAGTGGGCACGTAGCGCTAGAGATAAATTTAATCGAGAAATGAGTGCGCAATATCCATTTTTGGCAGTGCGCATAGAACTTGGTTATTGGTTTGGACTGACGCGCGCAGAAGCCTTGCTGTTAGAAATAGAATCCGCAGATCATGGGCATTGCTTAGAAGTGGATATACGAGAAGAACATCCTAGAAGCCGACGTCGATTAATTGAAATTAAAACGGGTGAGCAACGACAGGTGCTTGATAGATTTGAGCAGCTAAAAGAAAAATTTAGTGAGCACACAACAGCAGCAGAGGGAAATTATAGGCAGCGCTTATATCGCTTTCGTAATTTAATGAGTGCTCGTAAAAGACATAGTCTAAGCAATACGTTATGTGCTTAATGCGTATGTAATTTAAATCTCTATACTGCCTTCAAAAACGTTCAAGGCAGGCCCAGTCATCATTACAGATTGATGATCACCTGCCCAAGCAATCGATAATATGCCGCCGTGAGTGGTGACTTTCACAGGAGAGTCAAGCACACCTCGTTGTATACCACTCACTACTGCAGCACATGCTCCCGTACCACAAGATAAAGTTTCACCTGCACCTCGTTCATAAACGCGTAAGCGTATGTGATGACGATCTACGATTTCCATAAAGCCAGCGTTAACTCTTTTAGGGAATCGAACATGATTTTCTATGAGAGGGCCAGTGTGCGCGACATCAGCAGTCTCTACATTAGTCACGATTTGTACCGCATGCGGATTGCCCATAGAAACCACACTTAGCTCGACACTCGCATCGCTAATTTGTAAAGGCCATAAAGTAGCGGCATGCTGTTGCGTGCTATATAAATCTTGCGCATTAAATGGAATAAGTTCAGGTGAAAAAATAGGCGCACCCATATCGACAGTGATGCGTCCATCTTCTTCTAGTTTGGGTTCGATAGTGCCAGCCATCGTTTCGACTTTGATTTGACGTTGGTCTGTCAAGCCTTTATCAACAACAAATTTAACAAAGGCGCGCGCACCGTTACCGCACTGCTCAACTTCGCTGCCATCCGAATTAAAAATGCGATAGCGAAAATCAACACCTTTAGTGTGTGATTTTTCAACTAATAAAATTTGATCAGCACCTATTCCAAAACGACGATCTGCAAGTTGTTTACATAAGTCGCTAGTGAGATTAACTGACTGATTGATAGCATCAATCACAATGAAATCATTACCTGCGCCATGCATTTTTGTAAATTTAAGTGTCATGTGATGATTATAAGTCGCAAGCAGTTTGAGGGTGAGTTAACTTAAGCTATGTTAATCAATTGCATAAACATTTTTTTCGCCATCAGGTCGTGTTTTAAATCGTTTATGCGACCAAAAATATTCTGCAGGTGATTCTAGTACACGTTCTTCTATAAAGGCATTCATACGACGTGTAGCTATATTGATATCGGAGTCAGGATAGTTTTCCCAAGGCGGATAAAAAATAACTTGCCATCCTTGATAGTGAGGTAAAAATCGTGTGACGACAGGAATGATCTGTCCATCTGTTGCGCTAACTAAGCGTGCTGGTGACGTTAAGGTCGCAGCTGGCACACCAAAAAAATTTGTAAAAATAGAGTCGCGTACACCAAAGTCCATGTCAGGCAACATCAAAAAAGCGCGACCATTTTTCATAGCGCGAATAATAGGTTTAACACCTGCTTCACGAGAGAGTAAATTATTATCATCAGGCGTGAAACGTAAACGTCCTTTACGTAATGCCGCATCAAAAATCTTATTGCGCTGTTTGGTGTAAATAGAACAAGCAGGCGCTTGCATCGTAATAGCGACACCGGCTACTTCTAAACAAACAAAATGGGGGCAAAGAAAAATCGTGGGTCGATTCATCATGTCTTGAATCGGAACTGGTGACACGACTTGAATTAAACGTGTAAGTCTTGCAGGTGAAGCCCACCATAAAATACTGCGCTCTAATACGCTACGAGCAAAATATTGAAAATGGCTACGTGCTAAGTGCAGTCTTTCAGCGCGTGATAAGTGTGGCAAACATAAATGCAAATTAGTCAGTGTGATGTGCCTACGTTTGCGCATGAGCACAAACAATAAGCTACCTATGCCTACACCTATGCGACCTAGCAGAGGTAAAGGTAACCAATGTAATAACCACATCAACGCTAACAAGACTCTCACGATGTGGCTTTCTCAAGTAACTGCGCATCATCATTATCTGGAGAGCCTTTGTAGCGGTTATAACCCCAAAAATATTGAGCAGGGCAGCGTGCAATGAGTTTTTCCATAGCTTTGTTGATGAGCGTTGCTTGTTCAAGCGCATCCTCAGGAAGCTCTGCATCAAATAATGCAAAGTGCACGGCATAACCTTGCCCGCGTGGTAATCGCTTGGCATAAGAGAGTACGAGTTGCGCACCACTCATACTGGCTAATTTGCCTGGCAACGTCATGGTGTAGGCTGATTTACCAAAAAATTTAGCCCACACGCCCTCACCTGCTTGCGGTACTTGATCAGGTAACAAACCAATAGCGCCGCCTTTACGTAATGTTTTTAATAAAATACGAACACCTGCAAGATTGGCAGGTGCTAGATGGAGTTGTTCTCGTTCACGAGCGGTTTCCATCAAAGGTTTGAGTATGTTCTTTTTAGGTGGTCGATACAGCGCAGTTAAAGAAACGCGACTAGCAATGGCTTGCGCAATGATTTCAAAACAACCTAAGTGTGGTGTGAGAAAAATCACGCCTTTGCCATCATTTAATGCGCGCTGTGCGATTTCCCAATCATGGATGACGGCAGTTTTTAAAACTCTTTGCGCAGGCGCGCACCAGATAAAAGGCAGTTCAAAAATATTTTTTCCTGCTTCGGCAATCGCTTGAGGTAGGTAGTCGATATAGCCAGCGCGCGTCATATTCTCGCGCATACGTCGGCGATGTCCGGGTGATAAAAGATAGACAAACCATCCAGCCAAGACGCCTGCAGCATGCAGGAAAGACAAGGGAAAAATGGAAAGGAACTGAAAAAAACGCAGCAGCATACGAAAAGTCGTAAGGAGGTTTTGCTGAATTGAAGCAAGAAGCGTAAAATACCACGAAGTGTTACCCGCCGAGTTAACAGACAACTTGCGAGGCGGTCTATAAATTTCGCTAAAGCGTCGCAGGCTCATTAG
>JAXISQ010000144.1:0-4955 GCA_034680505.1 Noviherbaspirillum sp. | reverse complement strand
GGCGATTATGTTTTACAAAAATAATAACTAAATTTGAATAAAATAAGGAATATGCGACTTTATGCACAATATTGCTTAGATATTCGATAAAAAAACCGTCCTTCGATACTTAAGTCAGTTTAAAGAATGTATGCTGAAAGAAAACTTTTAGTTTGTTTAAGGTGACTATTTTGCAGACGTTCATAGTTGGCTTTTTAAGAAATACAAGCAAGGTGTATTTCTCTCTTGCGCATTACCGTCCTAACAGCATATTGCAGCCGCAATGAGAAAAATTCTACAAGGCTGGTACGCAGAACTGATTAGACCTAGTCTAACCCAGCGTTTTGCTATAACTACTGCAATGCTGGCACTCGTAGTTTTACTTGTCACTGGCTTGACTTCAAGATGGTTATTGAGTGTGCAATCCGAAGTAGCAAGCAGAGCACTGCAAAAAAAAGAAGCTGAAGCAGGTGCTGCTCAAGTTGTAGCAACTATGGGTGCTATTGCTTTAGAGATGAATGAAATGGCAAATGGCAGTTTATTAGTATCTGCAGTGACAGATTCTAAAAGCAAAGAAACCTATCTGCATCCTTATCTGAATAGCGTTAAAAATATTCATGGATTACCAATTTCTATTTTATTTGCTGATTACTTAGGTAATGAAATCGCAAGCAATGAACAAGGAAGGTTTACTAAAAGTGATAGAAAATGGATGGCAGAGCGGATCTATCAAGGTAAAGAAGATGCAGTAATACAAGATGGTGAATCGGGTTTAGAAGTCATTGTAATTGAATTGATTTATCCTCCTTCAGCAGCTCATTCGGAAGGGGCTTTACTGTATAAATTTCCCTTAAAAAATATATTGAAATCAGATATCGCCTATCTGGATTGGCCGGGTAATTTATATGAGCAACGCGATGACTATGTGATTAGCTCAACTGTTGCATTACCTAGCCCCTTATCTAAACTAAATTTTCGTGTTATCGCGCGTGAACGGAAAACTTCTTTCGTTGTAAATTCGATTGAAATGCTTATCTATGTTTGCATTTCTTTATTTGTAGCACTTTGTATTTTATTGCTAGGTCGACGACTGTCATTATCTTTAACACGTCAACTCAGGGATCTCGAAATTTTTTCTCGTAAAGTAGTCAATGATGGATTTGGTGAGGCAAGAATTGTAGTAAGAGGTAAAGATGAAGTCGCCAGCTTGGCGCATTCAGTTAACCATATGTTGGATGTGCTTAATCAGCAGCATCATCGTTTACAGTTAGAGAATAAAAATCGCGATGAATTATTACTACGCTATCGATTGTTAATAGAAAGTGCACATGCGATTTCTTGGGAAGTAGCGTTGCCTGATTTTCGATACACCTTTGTTTCACCACAAGCCGTGCGTTTTTTTGGTCATACGCTGAGTGAATGGTATTACAGAAATTTCACTACATTGAATATGCATGCCGAAGATAGTGGACGAGTGCGTAGAATACGCAACGAAGCTATAGCAACTGGCAACGAATACAGTTGTGAGTATCGTTTTAGAAATAAAAGTGGTGATTTTATTTGGGTGGCTGAAATAGGTTCAGTAATCATTGATGAGAATGAGCAGGCAACGGGATTGCGCGGCATTATGATTGATATCACTAAGCGCAAACGTGATGAAGAGGAGATACAACGTTTAGCTTTTTATGATGCCTTAACGGGATTGCCGAATAGACGCAGATTAGTGAATTATTTACAGGAATTAATCGACTCTGCAGATCATGATGCTACAAATGGTGCAGTTATTTTTATAGATTTGGATAATTTTAAAATATTGAATGACACCTTTGGTCATGAGGTTGGAGATAATTTTTTAAAAATAGTCGCAAAAAGATTAGTCAATTCGGTTAGGAAAAATGATTTAGTTGGACGCCTAGGTGGGGATGAGTTTGTAGTGGTATTACAGAATGATCATTCTGATAATTTCAACATAGCAGTAGAGAGAATCGCAAAAAAAATTCTCAAGGCTATGGAGCAGCCATATATGGTGGCTGCGCATGAACATTTTAGTGCAGCTAGTCTAGGTATTTATTTCTTTGATCCAGAAGTTGATACAGTATCTGAAATATTGCAACGTGCTGATATGGCGATGTATCAGACTAAGGCGGAAGGAAAAAATGATTACCGCATTTTTGATCCGATTATGCAGTCGCTCATATCTCGCCGCGCCTCAATAGAGGTGGACTTACGTAGAGCATTACGCAACGAAGAATTTGTTTTGCACTATCAGCCACAAGTTTTTGCTAATGGAGTGTTAACAGGATTCGAAGCTTTATTACGTTGGGAGCATCCGGACCGCGGATTGGTTCAGCCTGAGGAATTTATCGCGCTTGCTGAAGAAACGGGTCTTATCATTGCTATTAGTGAATGGGCATTTGAGCAAGCTTGTCATATGTTGGTCAAGTTGAATCGATATCCCGAAAGACGATCACTCTCAATGGCAGTCAATATTAGTATTCGACATTTCAGACAGCCAAACTTTGTTGAAACTATTGCTAACTTGTTTGCCAAAACAGGTGCCAATCCCCATCAAATTAAACTCGAACTCACGGAAAGTATGTTGGTAGACGAAGTCGACTCAGCAATTTCTAAAATGATGGAGCTAAAAGGAAAAGGAGTGCGTTTTTCATTAGATGATTTTGGTACAGGTTATTCTTCGCTTTCTTATTTAGGTAATTTGCCAATTGACGAATTAAAGATAGATCGTTCTTTCTTTAAAAATAGGGCAACACAAGAAAAAGATGCTGCCATTATTAAAACGATTGCCGTTCTTGCGCAAAGCTTGCAATTAGAATTGATTGCAGAGGGTGTGGAAAATCAAGAACAGCAGATATTTCTTAAGTCGCATGGATGCCATATTTATCAAGGTTTTTTCTATAGCCTTCCTATTCCAGGAGAAGAACTTGAAAACTACTTACAAGATAAATTGCTGATAGAGAGTACTTAATCCGATTCAAATTGATCGGTATGGGGAGATAGACATTATTTTGCTATGATGCATGCTTGTTTCATCAATAGCTACGCTCATTCTTCTTATGATCGACATCAAGCCAGAACAATCTATAGAACTACTCAAGGCACTGCATATTCTGACCCGTGACGGGAAAATGAATCAAGATAGTCGGCGTAAACTCAAGCAGGTCTATCATTTATTTCAATTCATTGAGCCGCTACTCAAGCAGTTAATTCAACAAAATCATCCGATCACGCTTGTTGATCATGGCGCAGGTAAATCTTATCTAGGTTTTATTTTGTATGATTTATTTTTTAAATCATTAAGTGACGCATCACATATTTATGGCATAGAAAGTCGTCAAGAGCTGGTGGAGAATTCGCGTGCCCTTGCCAAACAATGTGAATTCTTGCGTATGTCCTTTCTTCATTTGACGGTAGCTGAGGCGATTCACACGCCAGAGTTGCCGCAACGTGTAGATATGGTGACAGCTCTGCATGCCTGTGACACAGCCACCGATGATGCGATTCACTTTGCTTTGGAAAAGCGAGCGCAATTTGTCGTGGTAGTGCCTTGTTGTCAGGCTGAAGTGGCTGGGGAGTTAAGAAAAATAAAAAGTCAGCAATTGCATGATCCTCTGACTGAGATTTGGCGTCATCCTATTCATACACGTGAATTTGGTAGCCAGCTAACGAATGTTTTGCGCTGTCTGCAATTAGAAGCACACGGCTATCAAGTAAGTGTGACTGAGTTAGTGGGCTGGGAACATTCAATGAAGAATGAATTGATTATTGCGCACTACAAAGATCTACCCCGACGCAAACCTACTGAACGGTTACAGCAAGTATTATCTAAAGTCGGCTTAGAGCATATGCAGCAAAGATTTTGTGTGCATGCCTAAGAGCTAGATTTTATTCTTAATAAAATTAATCTAAAAATTTTCTTAAGAAGCTTTTTCAAATTGGCGTTGCGTATGCACTGCGGTTGCAGGTAAAGAATGACTCGCAATAAAAATTTCATGCAAGAAAAGACTAAAGCTTGCGATGAGCAGCAGCATAGAAAATACAAACAAAAATGCAATCAGCGTATCTAATCTGAGATGGAATATGTCATCGATTAATAAGGCGATGACTACACTGCAAACCATTGCAACACAGCTTGCTGCAAACATACTCGCTTTGTGAATGACATTCATACGACGATGTAGCACAGATAATTCATGACTATTGGTTGCGAGACTTCCATGTGGACTGAGTTGCAGAGATTGCAAAAATTCAGTACGGTCATTAATCGTATCTAATCGATTATTTAATACACGCATATGCAGCATCACACCAAGTAATAAAAATGCAGGTGTGATCGCTAGACTAATAATATTGCTGATATCGCCAAATAATGCGGTCATTCTGGACATGACTAAATCCCGTAATCTACTGATTGAATAGCTTTATTCTAGCCTGAATAGCTAGAAATTGCGGGGCATGTTTTTATTCTAAAGCTGACAACACCTGACTTCACAATATATCCCTTAAGCTAGGGTCTTTATTATTTAAGTAAATATCTGAGAAAGCAGTTTGAATTTTTTCAGAAATAGCATAAGTTGTCGGACTTACAGCGCAGCCTCATTTGGTATGCGTCGATTAACGTTAGTAAAAATAAAATTGAATTAACCGGTTTGGCGCAATCAGATTGCAGTCAGATCATTATTAATCAGGAGACAGGGCATGGATTTCACACTCTCGGCTGAGTTGGTCGACTTACAGCAAAGGACGCGCCAGTTTATCGCCGAGCAAGTCATTCCTATGGAAGGTGATGCGCGTTGCACTCCTCATGGACCAACTGAAGATTTACGTGATGAGTTGGTTGCCAAAGCAATCAAGGCTGGACTTTTATCTGTACATGTATCTCCAGAATTTGGTGGACTGGGTTTGTCGCACATCGCTAAAGCGATTGTGTTTGAAGAATCAGGCTATTCACCACTCGG
>JAXISQ010000143.1:0-4968 GCA_034680505.1 Noviherbaspirillum sp. | reverse complement strand
CCTTCCTTCTTTGATGAGTCGTTCAACATGAGAATGATCTCGCGTGCGAGCGAGGATTTGCCCATTGCGCATCCAATAAAGCCGTGAGTCACCACAATGCGCCCAATAGGCATGGTTATCTTGAATCAGTGCGACCACTATCGTTGTTCGCGGTGACTCAGTCAGACGCTGTTCTGCGCGATAACGCTGCAAGGCATGATGTGCTGCAAACACCATATCATCGAGCGCATGTTGTGGATTGTTGATGATAGGTTGTGCTTGTTCTTGAAACAGTGCGCTCATAGCCTGCAACGCAAGAGTTGCTCCTATTTCACCGAGCTGATGACCACCCATACCATCGGCTAATAAAAGTAAAAGCGCTTCACTGGTGTAGCAATAGCCGACGCGATCTTGATTAGTAGGACGAGCACCTATCTGGCTATCCTGACAGATTGTAAATCTCATGCAGAACCTATCCAGCGTTTGAGTTGTAATAGAAATTTTTCTGACACTTGTAATGTCTGTTGATGAGTTAGGGTTTGACGCAACGCATTTTGCAAATTAAAAACGCTTTGTGGTCGTTGTAGTGGGTCTAGCAGTAATGACCAGCGAGTGAGTTTTATCATCAAAGAGGAATACGCAACCAAGCAGGATTGATAATTCTCTTCCATACGATCGTGTTTCTTTCTTTCGTTGGCTGCTTGTGGTGCATAGCCTGTCATGCAATTAAACATAGCAGCACCCAAACTATAGATATCTGTCCATGGACCTAAATCTTTTTTAGTGTGTAATTCAGGCGCAGCAAACCCAGGTGTGTACATAGGATGAAGTTGGGATAAATCAGCTTGTAGCGTTCGTCTTGCGGCACCAAAGTCTAGCAAGATAGGTGTGCCATCATTACGTAGATAAATATTTGCCGGTTTGAGGTCTAAGTGAAGAAGTTTTTTCGCATGTACTTCACGTAAGGCATCCATGATTTGTAAAAAAATTTGACGGATCACGGCTTCAGATACAGGCGCTTGTGATTTTTTTTTGCGTTGTTGTTCTATGTAGTCATGGAGTGACTGTCCTTCTTCATAAGCCATGACCATGTACACCGTGTCATTAGCGCGAAAAAAATTTAATACCGAAACTATATTCGGATGATGGATGCTTGCTAATACTCGTCCTTCATCAAAAAAATATTTCAGTCCTATGCGATACAAGTTCATGTGTTCAGGAGCGACATACGGCTTATGCTCGCCTTCTGGTCTGCTAGCTAGGCTGCCAGGCAAGTATTCTTTGATTGCGACGATATTGTCTTTCTCATCTTCTGCTTGATAGACAATACTGAACCCTCCGACCGCGATCTTCTTTACAATGCGATAACCACAGATTTCCAAGCCCTCAGGAAGAGGGGCATTTGCTTGACCCGCCATGCTTACACCTAATTCGTGTTTTCCCGGCTCGGGATTGTGTGGATTTATTAGCTTTTTGTAAACATAAATCAGGGATTTATTTTGACTATTTGCAGCATGACTGGATACGCCGTTGGCACCCGTGAAACAGCAGCGGGAACGGTAACGATAGAACTTAAGAGCGTGAATTCACGCTTTCTTGATGTGCAGTTCCGCATTAACGATGATTTGCGCTCTTTGGAGCCACTATTGCGTGAAGCCATTATGGCCAAGACCACACGTGGCAAGGTGGAATGCAGGCTTTCCTTTGGTCGCAAAGTGCAAACGGATCAAGCGCTAAAAATAAATGAGGAATTACTCACCAACCTTTCGACATTAGAACAAAGTGTTCGATCACAATTTGCAGATGCTCGACCATTTTCTGTCAGCGAACTATTGCGCTGGCCAGGTGTGTTGGCTGAAAGTGAATTAAGTCAGGAATCACTACAAGCGGAAGTGCAAACACTTCTTGCTGAGACTTTAGCTGCCTTTGTCGTGAGCCGTCAGCGAGAAGGCAAAGTCTTAGAAACCATGCTTCTCGAACGTGTGTCAGATCTTGAGCAATTGGTGGCGCATGTGACGCCACTGGTACCGCAAGCCTTAGCGCAATTTCAACAAAAAGCGATTGAACGAATGCAGGAAGCATTTGCACAAGCCACTGCTGCATCCACTACTTCCGCTCTTTCAAAAGAAGAAGCGCAAGACCGCATAAGACAAGAAGTTACACTCTATGGCATTCGTGTCGATGTAGCAGAAGAGCTCACGCGTCTATCAGGTCATTTACAAGAAACACGCGCGATTTTGGCCAAAGGCGGGCAAGTCGGAAAACGCTTGGATTTCATGATGCAAGAGTTAAATCGTGAAGCCAACACCTTGGGTTCTAAAGCCGCATTGAAAGAGCTCTCAGATACCTCTATGAAAATGAAATTACTGATCGAGCAAATGCGCGAGCAAGTACAAAACCTTGAGTAAATTAAATCGATTAAGTTGCATCTATTAAGTTAAATGCTTATGCCACATACACCATCATCAACCGGCAGCTTATTTGTGATTGCCGCACCTTCGGGTGCTGGCAAATCATCGCTTGTCAAAGCGCTGCTTGAACAAGAATCTGATATGTGTCTTTCTATTTCAACGACGACGCGGCCTCCTCGTCCAGGTGAGGAGCATGGACGTGAATATTTTTTTAGTAGTAAAGAAGATTTTCTTCAACGCCAAGCAGCAGGTGAATTTCTAGAATATGCAGAAGTGCATGGCAATTTTTATGGCACTTCACGTCTTGCACTTGAAGAGCAAATTCAGGCGGGTAAAGATGTATTACTAGAAATTGATTGGCAAGGCGCACAACAAATACGTCGTTATTTTCCACAGGCAGTCAGTGTGTTTATCTTGCCGCCCTCTTTGGCTGCACTTGAAGAAAGGCTACGCAAACGTGGTCAAGATACAGAGGATGTGATCCAGTATCGATTAGCGGGCGCCAGTACCGAGTTAGCGCATGCTTCAGAGTTCGAATATGTTATTATCAACCTTGATTTTGCAGCTGCACTGGACCAATTGCTGGCGATCGTTAGAGCGACGCGCTGCAAGCTCCAGCAACAAGCTGCTAGACATTCTTCCTTATTTGCCCAGCTGGGCATTCATTCACATCAGAAGTAGATCCGTTTTGGAGATCATATGGCCCGTATTACTATTGAAGACTGCCTGGAAAAAATGCCAAATCGTTTTCAGTTAACCCTTGCTGCGACATACCGTGCGCGCCAAATTTTGCAGGGTCATACTGCAAAAATTAACAGCACAAACAAAGCACCAGTTACTGCATTACGTGAAATCGCTGCCGGACATTACGGTATCGAGTTACTGAAAAAAGTGCCTGGCTAAGCCGTGAGCCCCATGCGAGCTAAGGGGCGGATTGCTCACTATGAACACCATCACGACCGATCCCCCTACCTCGCCTTCCCAGCGCGCCGCCACTGGCGTGTCTAAATCTCTTCCTGCCTATTCTGATTCCGTCCCACCTTCTGCTGTCGGTGTGGCATCTGTTACACAACTCGCTGCGCGTCTATCAGAATATTTATCGCCTTCCGATTTAAAAAAAATCAAGGAAGCCTATCGCTTCTCTGATGAAATGCATTTAGGTCAAGTGCGTAAATCGGGTGAGCCTTATATCTCGCATCCAATTGCAGTAGCCGAAATATGCGCTGAATGGAAACTCGATGCACAAGCCATCATGGCGGCTTTATTGCACGATGTGATGGAAGATCAAGATGTTAAGAAAGATGAATTAATCGAGCGCTTTGGTGCACCGGTTGCATCCTTGGTAGATGGACTCTCTAAACTCGATAAAATTGAATTCCAAAGTCAGATAGAACAGCAAGCAGAAAATTTCCGCAAAATGTTGTTAGCGATGGCGCGCGATGTTCGTGTCATCTTAGTCAAGTTAGCTGACAGATTGCATAACATGCGCACCTTAGATGCCATGATCGCTGAGAAGCGTCGTCGCATAGCTCGTGAAACCATGGATGTGTATGTACCCATTGCGCACAGACTGGGTCTCAACAATATTTATCGTGAATTACAAGATTTAGCTTTTCAACATCTCTATCCAGTTCGCTATAAGACACTGTCCAAAGCAGTACGTGGTGCGCGCGGCAATCGCCGCGAAGTGGTATCTAAAATTCTCGAGTCAGTTAAACAAACACTGAACAATGCAGGACTAGAAACAGAGGTCTCAGGTAGAGAGAAAAATCTGTATGGCATTTACAGAAAAATGCGTAACAAGCATTTATCGTTTTCTCAAGTGTTAGATGTGTATGGATTTCGTGTTGTCGTCAACAGTTTGCCGAACTGTTATGTTGCACTAGGCACCTTGCATGGCTTATTTAAACCTATGCCAGGCAAATTCAAAGATTACATCGCTATTCCTAAACTGAATGGCTATCAATCTCTACACACAACATTAATTGGCCCGTATGGCACGCCAGTTGAATTTCAAATTCGCACAGAAGAAATGAATCGTGTTGCTGAAGCAGGTGTTGCAGCACATTGGCTGTATAAAAATGATGATATTGTTTTAACCGACTTACAACAACGCACACACGCTTGGCTACAATCTCTGTTAGACATACAAAATCAAACGGGCGATGCTTCTGAATTTCTTGAACACGTTAAAGTCGATTTATTTCCTGATTCAGTTTATGTGTTTACTCCTAAATCCACTATCATCTCTTTGCCACGTGGTGCAACTGCATTAGATTTTGCTTACACAATCCACACGGATATTGGTGATCATGCTGTATCAGCACGCATTAACCATGAATCCGTTGCGTTAAAAACTGAGTTAAGAAATGGCGATATTGTCGCTATTGATGTCTCTGACGATGCCAGACCCACACCGAATTGGTTAGGTTATGTTCGCACTGGTAAAGCTCGCTCAGCGATACGCCATCACCTACGCACTATCAATCCTAGCGAAGCAATTGAATTAGGACAGATGCTGTTGGAACAAGCCATGGATGCTTTGGAATTAGACATCCATCTACCGGCTGCGATTAGT
>JAXISQ010000142.1:0-4973 GCA_034680505.1 Noviherbaspirillum sp. | reverse complement strand
GGCGCAGTGATTCAAGTTCGTGATGATCAAAAATCCGATGTGATGAATGTACTCCGTGAAAACGGATTAGGTGCATGCAGTCATATCATAGGCAAACTGAATGATCGTGATGTGATTGAATTCACTCGCGATGCAAAAATCATTTATAACGCAACACGTGTCAATTTGCGTCGTGCATGGAGTGAAACTAGTTGGCGTATTGCGCGTTTGCGTGACAACCCTGCTTGTGCTGATGCGGAATATGAACGCTTACTAGATGCACATGATCCTGGGATGTCGCCAACATTAAGTTTTGATGTAACAGACAATGTTGCTGCGCCTTACATTGCGAAAGGTGTGCGTCCTCGTATTGCTATCTTGCGTGAGCAAGGTGTGAATTCTCATATTGAAACCGCTTATGTGATGCACAAAGCTGGCTTTGAAGCGATTGATGTACACATGAGTGATTTAATTGCAGGGCGCGCTCATTTATCAGATTTCAAAGGCGCGATTGCTGTAGGTGGTTTTTCTTACGGCGATGTATTAGGTGCAGGTGAGGGTTGGGCAAAAACGATTTTGTTTAATACTAAGCTTGCTGATCAATTTGCAGAATTTTTTCAACGTTCGGATAGCTTTGCATTAGGTATTTGTAACGGCTGTCAGATGATGAGTAATCTGAAATCGATTATTCCCGGTGCAGATGCATGGCCTAAATTCACACGCAATAAATCTGAGCAATTTGAAGCACGGTTTGCGATGGTAGAAATTACCGATTCTCCTTCGATTTTCTTTGCTGATATGGCAGGAACGCAAACGCCAATTGCAGTTGCACACGGTGAAGGTTATGCAAATTTTGCGCAAACTGGAAATCAACAACAAGCTTTGGTTGCATTACGCTTTGTTGATAACAAAGGAGCAGCGACCCAAGCTTATCCTTACAATCCGAATGGATCACCTGAAGGCATCACTGCAGTCACCACACCAGATGGTCGCTTCACAGTGATGATGCCGCATGCAGAACGTGTGTTTAGAACTGTGACGCATTCTTGGCATCCTGATACATGGGGTGAAGATGCGCCGTGGATGCGTTTATTTAATAATGCACGACGTTGGGTAGGATAAGCCACTCAAGGTTCTGCAGATAAAAAAAGAGCTCGCACATAATATGGCGAGCTCTTTGTCTTTGAAGCTGAAAAACTTATTTGATTTTTGCTTTCTTCTTCAAGTCTTGCTGGAATGCTTGCAGTTTTTTCTGTTGTAGTGATTCTGCAATTTGTCCTTTCACTTCTTCAAATGGAGGAACTTGCGCATCGCGTATTTCTTCTAATTTGATGATATGAAATCCAAATTGTGATTTCACTGGTGTCTGGGTAATTTCACCGGTTTTCAAAGCAACCATGGCATCTGAAAAAGGTTTAACAAATGCATTCGGTGGAGCCCAACCGAGATCGCCACCTTGTTGACCTGATCCTGGATCCAATGATGCTTTCGCTAACTCTTCAAATTTAGCGCCACCCTTGAGTTTAGTGATGATGCCTTTAGCGTCGTCTTCTTTTTCGACCAAGATGTGTCTTGCGTGATATTCCTTACCACCTGATTGCGCCTTGAACTTGTCGTACTCGGCTTTCATTTCTTCTTCTTTAACAGGATTACTTGTAATGAAATCCGAAGCCAAAGCACGAATAACAATTGATTGACGTGCTAAATCTAATTGGCTTTTTACTTCAGGCTTATTGGCCACACCTAGTTTTTCAGCTTCTTGTGCAAGGATTTCACGATTGATCAATTCATCTTTGATCATGGCACGCATCTCAGGTGTATCTTGCTGTCCCTGTTGCACCATTTGTTTGACCATTGCATCAGCACGTGATGTAGGAATAGGTTTGCCGTTTACAACAGCGATATTTTGTGCAAAAGCAGGCATGCTGACTGTTGCGACAAGCAGCGCCAACAGGCGAGCGTGTTTGAAATTCGTCATGGTTTTGTAAAGTTGAGGTTGTGAAAAAAAATGATATCGGAATAAAGAAACTAAAATTAATCGACTTCCTGATTTGCTTCGGCTGGGGTTAACAGAGTCAGTGCAAGAGCGTGGATTTCAGTTTTCATGAGCTTACCCAAGCAATCATACACCAGCCTATGCCGGCTTACTCGGTTGAGCCCTTCAAAACGGCTAGAAACGAGATGTAAACGGTAGTGACCGCCACCTGAGGCAGCACCGGCATGTCCTGCATGCAAGGCAGATTCATCCTCAACTTGACAGGAAAGAGGGGATAAATCCTGCAGCAGCGTTGTGATGCGTTCTACACGGTCATTCATTGGGAACCTTCATGTGGCGAGATAAAAAGACGCTTTGGGCGATCACAAAAATCAGCATCAAACCCATAAATCCAAATAATTTGAAATTCACCCAGAAATTCTCTGAAAAATTAAAGGCGACGATGAGATTGATGATGCCCATCGCAGCAAAAAATAAACCCCACGCTATATTTAATTTATTCCATGCAGGTTCGGGCAATGTTAATTGCTGACTGAGCATGGTTTGTATCAAATTGCGTTTTAAGAATAATTTGCTTATTAAAAAAGCAAGCGCAAAACACCAATACAGTATGGTGGGCTTGATAAGCATGAAAAGACTGTTCTGAAAGTAAATCGTAGCGCCACCAAATACAACAACGATGACGAGCGAGACCCAGAGCATTTTATCTATGGTTTTTTTCTTAAACAGCAACCAAGCGATTTGACATAGGGTAGCAAGAATAGCAACTGCAGTTGCTAAAAGTATAGGTGCTTGGGCAAGATTAACCTGTCCACCAGAAACAAAATGCGAAAGATAGAGATTGCCAAATGCTTGTGCTTGTTCAGGATTAGCACCTGCGAATTTAAAAACAATAAAAAATAAAAGAACAGGGAATAGATCAAATAAAAATTTCATGCATCACTCACTATCGATATACGGACAATTTTAACTTTGCGGTTCAAAACGCAGCGCTGCTGAATTAATGCAATAGCGCAGTCCCGTTGGAGGAGGACCATCGGGGAAAACATGCCCTAAGTGGGCATCACAAACATTGCAAATTATTTCGGTGCGAACCATACCATGCGTGCGATCAACTCGTTCCAAAACATGATCTGGATGCAGTGCACGGAAATAACTAGGCCAACCACAGCCAGAATCAAATTTTGTGTCTGATTCAAATAAGGCAGTGTCACAACATACGCAATGGTAAACACCATGTTCATGATGATCCCAATAGCGACCTGTAAATGCACGTTCAGTTGCCGCATGTCGTGTCACTTCATAATCAAGTGGTTCTAGCATGGCACGCCACTCAGCATCAGTCTTTACAATTTTTTTAGTACTCATACACACACCTTTTGATAATTTTATGAAGAGCAGCTCACTTCTAATGACGAAGCCCATGCAGGGGGTAATGCAGCATAAGCTTCATGCTCAGGTTGTTCGTCAAAGGGATGCTGCAAAATAGTGAGTAGTTTCTCGACTTCTGAAAAATCTTTTTTCTGTGCTTTTTCAATCGCGACTTGCGCCAGATAATTACGCAATACATATTTTGGATTCACAGCATGCATGCGCTGCTTGCGTTCTTCATCTAGACTATTTTCTTGTTGCAGTCTGGAGCGATATTGTGCTGCCCAAGCATCAAAAGCAGGACGATCTAGAAACATATCGCGCATCGCTATATCTTCATCATTTGTTGCGCAATGCAGATTTGCAAGCTTACGGAAAAACCACGTGAAATCGATGCGATTATGTTGCAGGATTAAAAGCAAGCTAGCAATCAGTTCTTGGTCATGCGGCAGTGTTTGCTGAAGACCGAGTTTTGCATGCCAGAGTTGATTCATGCTGCTATCGAATACGCTTTCATAATCAGATAAGGCTGCATGCACATCATCCACTTCACCTATTAATGGAAGTAGCGCTTGACCCAAGGCATAGCAATTCCAATGTCCGATTTGCGGTTGGTTTTTATAGGAATAGCGACCTTGTTGATCGGTGTGATTGCAAATATGACTAGGATCGTAGGCTTCCATAAAACCAAACGGACCATAATCTAAAGTCAATCCGAGTATCGACATATTGTCAGTATTCAAAACACCATGCATGAAGCCAACTGACTGCCACTGGGCGACGAGTTTTGCAGTACGGTGAGTGACTTCTTTCAGAAGCGCTTGATAAGGATGTGCCTGATTTTGTAAATCTGGATAGCTCTGTGCAATGACGTAATCCGCAAGTATTTTCAGTTCTTCATGCTTATGGTTGTAAAACCAATGTTCGAACGAGCCAAAGCGCACAAACGAAGGCGCCATTCTTGTGACGACGGCAGCGGTTTCCGGAGTCTCACGCAACACATATTTATCCGATCCGGTCACACATAAAGCGCGTGAGGTGGGTATGCCTAATCCCGCCATCGCTTCTGAACATAAGAATTCACGGATGGAGGAGCGCAGCACCGCGCGTCCATCTCCCATGCGGGAATAAGGCGTTTGTCCCGCGCCTTTCAATTGCAGCTCCATGTGGGATGCTGCTTGGTCCGGCGCTAGGGCCACATCGCCTAATAAAATAGCGCGTCCATCACCTAGTTGACCTGCCCAGACCCCAAACTGGTGACCGGAATAGACTGCGGCTAAGGGCGAAAACTGAGGTAAGGCGAGATTTCCCGTAAAAGCCGCAATAAAATTAGGGTTTTGAAACTCTGCAGGATCAAGACCAATTAAGTCTGCTGCTGATTGGCTGCCGCAAATCAGGTAGGGATCTGGCAAGGGTGTGCAAGCTAGACGGGTGTAAAACGCTGAGGGTAGCGCAGCAAAACGAGCGCCCATCTCTAGCTCGGCTAGATTGCGCAAGGGAGCAGGCAAAATTTCAGGAAAATTCATGTCCTGCACCTGTTACGATATGACATGATTGAAAACCCCAGTAGAGGGACACAATAATAAAGCCGTATTTTGACAGAGAAGAGGAGACAGCATATGGGCGC
>JAXISQ010000141.1:0-4976 GCA_034680505.1 Noviherbaspirillum sp. | reverse complement strand
GCTATTGTTTTAATCATTTTGTGGCTATTAGGATTAGTCTCTTCTTATACGCTAGGTGGATTCATTCATCTGCTGCTTGTTGTTGCTGTCATCATTATCTTAGTTCGCCTTATACAAGGTAGAAAGTTGTAATATAAAAGATCACTGTGCAATACAAAATTAACTTGATTAAGCAGCTCAAATCTATATCGTACCGATTAAGCATTCTCCAAATAAGATACACGATTACGACCAGCAGCTTTTGCTCGGTACATCGCAATATCAGCTTGCTGCTGTATCTCGAGCATACTTTGTTCGCTATGCTCGTTTTTAGCCACACCTATACTCGCAGTGATTTTACGTTTACCCTCACCCACATCAGGCATGATAGATTCAATAGAAAATCTCATATGCTCCGCCAAATTCAGCGCATCAACAAATGAGGTGTTCGGTAAAAATATTGAAAATTCTTCGCCACCTATTCTGCCCAAAACATCACTTTCGCGTAGATTGTTTGTCAAGCAATCCGCAACTGCCTTTAACACTAAATCGCCTGCTGCATGACCATAAGTATCATTAATTGATTTGAAATGATCCAAATCGACAAATAATACTGAATATGGTGTTTTGTTTCTATGCGCGAGTTTAATTAAACCTTCACATATCTCATAATACGATCTTGCATTGAGCATCCCAGTTAAAGGATCGCGCGTTGCCATAAATTTTAGTTTTTCATTGGATGATCGCATCCGCATATAGAAATAAATCGACTGCCGCGCATACGCATGAAAAAATGCTGCAGAATAAATCATACTAATCACTGCTGTCGCTAGCGCATTATCTGAATATGGCGCAGCCATATAAGAATTACCAAGAATTAAACCGCTGATAATCACGATAGATACGCATGCACCAACCGTGCGACCTAATAATAGATAAGCACCAGGTATATTGGTAAATAACCATAGTATGCGAAGCTCATCACCAGGTACATAAATCATGGCTGAACTGAGTTCTAGCAAACTAATGACTTCAAAAATCCAAGTGATAGGCATAAACAATTGTTTACGCCCGCGCAGTATGAAAAATAGGAATACCGATGCAAAGGTAAAAATTGTCATCGACCTTACATGTTCAGCTGGGATGGCTGCAGCACCGCTTTCGGTAGGAATAATAAAACCTACCGTTGCGAGCACTCCTACAGCCAATAACACCATTAAGAATTTATATTGAAATTCTCTATATTCTTCGTTTTCTGGAAATTCAACGTTCCCAAAAAAATATTTTCCTAGTAAAGACATAAGGTATCCAATCCAAATCCTATTACTACGCCATTGCCTCAAAAAGACAATAAAAAAGAGTTGAGATCGATGTTACCTAAAGGAAATATATTGTCAATATAGATAATAAATATTTGTTCTATTTATCTAGTTAAATCGAAAACCTGTTTGGCTGGCTATATAACTGAATTTATGTAGTTAATTTTTATTTTGCTATTGCAAAGACAATCAAAAGCTTTAGAGCCATTACATCTATTACAGCAGGGAATTGCTGCTGCTTTTCAGGACTGAGAAATATTTTTTATATTAATTTTTTATCTCTATCTATTGCAGAACTGACTTAACCAGCGTGCTGGATAGTACTCACACAATAAGATGCGATTGCATCAAGCACGATGGCGTTTTCTCCAACTGCCTGACTGACTTGTAAATTCACTTGCGGATAAAGCGCGGTTAATTCTTCTATTATGAGAGGCAAATCACGTAATACATGAGCACCCTGCCCTAAAAACACTGGCACAACTTGAATCTGTTCATATCCATTTTTTACAAGTTCAGCGACAACATCAGGCAAACTCGGTTCCATTAATTCTAGAAATGCTAATTTCACCGTTGTATCAGATAGTTTTTCCTGCGATAGAGCTTGTAACCGTTCAAAGGGTTGTTTCCAAGATGCGGCGCGAGCACCATGCGCAAACAGTATCAAAGCTTTTTTATGCTGCATTAATGTCTCTCCACCCAATATAAAGCTGCAATTGCAGATAATAAAAATAAAGCGCTTGGCGCGACTGCAGTCACAAATGGCGGCCAAGTGTTGAGTAAACCCACATGGGAAAACAAACTATTTAATAACTGAAACGACACGCCAATCATGATGCCTATGAAAATTTTCAGTGATAATCCACCGCTACGTACTTTTAAATACGCAAACGGCAAAGCTAAAGCCATCATCACAAACACCGCAAAGGGATAAATTACCTTAGCCCAAAAAGCGATTTCATAGCGCTCTGTTCTTTGTTTATTTTCTTCTAAATGCTGACTAAATTTGGCTAAATCTATCGCTGACATTTTGTCTGGATTAGCAACCAAGACGGCCATAATTTCAGGTGTGATTTCTGAGTCCATCACACTTATCGCTAAAGAGCGATTGATTATTTTTGGAGGACGCTGATCTGTTGCGATTGTTTTTTTCGTATCTGGAAATCGCATCTCTTGTACATTACTTAATTCCCAACGACCGTCATCTAAAAATTTAGCTTGTTCCGCATTAATACGAGCAAGTAAGTGCATATCTAAATCAAATTCATATACACGTACTGACTTAAGGCTGCTATCTGGCTCTATCTTTTTTGCATTTAAAAATCGCGAACCAATTGCTGCCTTAGTGCTTGGATCACGCACTACATCTTTAGCCCACAAACCTGAACGGAACTCAGATGAAATTGCTGCACCCATTATTTTTCTTTTAAAGCTTTCAGCAAAATCACTGGCTTTAGGCGCGATAAATTCACCTAATAAAAACGTCACAACTGACAAGACGATAGCTATACGCAATAACAAAGAGATCGCACCCATCATAGACAATGATGAAGCACGCATTACGGTAAATTCTGATCGCGCTGCAAACTGCGCCATGACATAAATAGTGCCGATTAATGCGGCGATAGGCATTAATTCATATGCGTAAGCAGGCAAACCTAAGGTCACATAGAGAAAAACATGTTCAATACGATAAGGGCCTTGTCCTACCCAACGCATTTCACCCATTAAGTCAAAGAAAGCAAATAAAGAAAGAAAAGCTATCAGCACAAACAATACGGCCTGATAAATCTCGGTAGCGAAATAGCGTCTTAAAACTTTCATCATGCCGCCATTCTTTTGGAGACCATGAGTCGTTTAACCATGCTTAATAAAGTCACAGGATGCCAACGGCTATTGGTGTTGTTACGCCATGCGAAAAGCAAGGCAATAAAGATCAAACCGATTAAATGTAATGGCCACCATGACCAAGCCCATGTCCACTTTGCTTGCGCTACCAGTGATTGCACTATGCCGACTGCATTGCTATAAGAAACGGCAAGTAATAAAGCAATCATGAGATTCATAGTGCGACCTCGACGTGGATTAACAAATCCTAGAGGTATGGCTAATAAGGTCAGCAAAAAACTCATTAAAGGTAAGCTGATGCGCCACAATAATTCAGACAGATGTTCAGGCGATCCTACTTCCCACAAAATCGGTGTGGGTAGATTACGTACGGCTTTATTTGCGGTGATTTGTTCTGCTTTACTCGCAACTAAAACACCATAACGCTGAAAGTCCATCATTTGAAATTCAGCCTGCCCTGGTTGGCCATCATAGCGACGACCTTTGTCTAAGATAAGAAATTTATCGCCGTATTCATCAATCACAATTTCACCCTGTTGCGATGAAACGATCACATCACCCTTACTGTCACTTTGATTCACAAAGACGTTTTTTACTTTTGTGCTGTCAGCAGTTAAACCTTCAACAAAAAATATTCTGTCATTGGCTGCTGATTCTTGAAATTTTCCAGGTGAGATGCGTGAAATATCTTCTCGGTTGCGAAAACGTTCTTTAAATTCAGCACTTTTACCATTAGCCCAAGGTGTTAGCACCAAAGAAAGTACACCCACCAACAACATAATCGGCAAACCTACTGAAAGAACAGGTCTAATCCATTGCATGAGCGATAAACCCGATGCAAACCAGACCACCATTTCAGAATCTTGATAACTACGTGCTACGACTGATAAAACTGAAATAAAAATCGTCAGCGTGAGAATGACAGGCAGATAATTGAGCGTAGAAAAACCTAACAAGGCAACCACATCTGCAGACGCCACTTTACCGGCGGCTGCATCACCCAAAATGCGTATTAACATCACCGTAATGACGATAGTGAATAGCGTGGTGAACACAGCGCCTGTCGTGTTCAACAACTCTAGGCGGATTGCGCGCTGAAAAATCATTCGGGGACTATAATGTTAGGAAAACAGGAGTAACCATGGACTTTAGCATAAAAGCTTTTGATACAAAAAACGCAATCTCGCAAGCCAAATCGGGCTGTATCGCAGTTGGTATTTTCGAAAACGGCAAACTTTCTGCTGCCGCCAAAGCTCTCGATAGCAAAGGCGCGATTACTAACGCATTGAAAAGTGGTGATATTTCAGGCAAAGCTGGTAGCGCACTGCTCTTACAAGCGCCTGCCGGAACCAGTGCGGATCGCGTTCTTCTTCTTGGATTGGGGGCGGAAGATGCCGTCTCCGATCGCAATTTTATCTCAGCACTACAAACCGTCATTCGGGTGTTCACTAGCTTAGGTGCTGCTGAAGCCTTGTTCGCTCTGCCTATGGATGGTGTGCGTGGACGTGATTTGGCATGGGCCGTTCGCACTACGGTCGTCACCATTCGTGAAGGTCTGTATCGCTCCGATGAATTAAAGAGCAAAAAAGAAAACAGTAAAGCAGGTGTAAAAAAACTCGGTTTAGTCGTCGATACTGCGCAATCCACCGTAGCAAAAAATGTTTTAGCTCAAGGTCTGGCATTAGCCAATGGTATGGACCTCAGCAAAACACTGGGTAATCTCCCACCGAATATTTGCACACCAACCTACTTAGCTTCAACAGCACGTAAGTTAGCGAAAGAATTCAAACTGGGCATAGAAGTACTAGACCGCAAACAACTCGAAGCGTT
>JAXISQ010000140.1:0-4977 GCA_034680505.1 Noviherbaspirillum sp. | reverse complement strand
TGACGAGCAAGATAAGCTGCAGCGCCTTGCTGAATAGCATTTGCGATTTCTTGCATACGCGGATTACCAGCATCCTGAGCAAGAATCCAACTACGAGAAATGAGGCCATAGATAACGGCAATTAAACCGCACACTACAGCGAACCATAAACCTGTTGAAGCCATATGTCTCCCCTCAAATAGATAACACCAGTTTTAACTTCTTTATTAACTTCTTTATTAACTTCTTTATTAACTTCTTTATTAACTTCTTTATTAACTTCTTTATTAACTTCTTTATTAACTTCTTATTACACTACTGAACAACAACATCACTACAACGACACAACTGCTTCGTATCATGCTGCGCTATTTTGCATATCTCAGCATGAATCTTTGCATCAAATCATCTCCACAATGATCTGCCACAACAAAGTCCCTATCTTCTGCCACTACAACTACTTTATGTTATTCATGTAAATTGAGTTGAAAAAAAAGCGGACCTGAGTCCGCTTTAGTTAACTATCTCGCAGATCAGAACTAATAAAAAATTATTCACTCAACGCCGCAAAAGCACTGTCCCGAATTGCATCGACTGCACCCACACCAGATATCTTTCGATATTGCGGTGCCCCTGGCTTACCAGACTGGGCCCAATCGTTGTAATAACCGACTAATAATTTAGTTTGTCCGTGATATACCTCGAGACGTTTTTTCACAGTCTCTTCACGATCATCATCACGCTGAATTAACTCTTCACCCGTCACATCATCTTTGCCTGCGACTTTAGGTGGATTGAAGGTCACATGATAAGTACGACCTGAAGCAGTATGAACACGACGTCCACTCATACGTTCAATAATAGAAGCATCAGGCACATCAATTTCCAACACATAGTCAATCAACACACCAGCATCTTTCATTGCGTCTGCTTGTGGCAAGGTACGTGGAAAACCATCAAACAAATAACCACTCGCGCAATCTGGCTCTTTCAGACGATCTTTAACGAGTCCAATAATAATGTCATCTGATACCAAGCCACCTGCGTCCATTACTTTTTTCGCAGCCAAACCCATAGGCGTGCCTGCTTTGACTGCAGCACGCAACATGTCACCCGTGGAAATTTGGGGAATATTGAAATGTTCTTTGATAAACGCCGCTTGCGTACCCTTACCCGCACCCGGAGCCCCCAGTAAAATCAACCGCATTATTTTTCCTTATGTAATCTTGATCCAGAACTTACCACAGAATTTTGCACGTCCCAGAACTTAGGAGCAAGCCTAAAAAGCCTATTCTCGCTGCAGAAAACATGATCTGAGAGAGTAATGAATTAAATCAGGGACTTAGCGTAAAAAGCTAAGTCTTAATTTATTTTCTTTTTGATATCGCCCAAGCAAAGATATTTGATCTCTACATAATCTTCAATGCCATGGTGCGAACCTTCGCGACCTAAGCCAGATTGTTTAACACCACCAAACGGTGCTTCTGCGGTTGAAATCAAACCGGTGTTAATCCCCACCATGCCGTACTCCAATGCCTCAGCAACACGGAAGATGCGACCAATATCACGGCTATAAAAATAACTCGCCAAACCAAACTCGGTATTGTTGGCTAAGGCAATCGCTTCTTCTTCTGTTTTAAAACTAAACACTGGCGCAACAGGACCAAAGGTTTCTTCGCGAGCGCAACGCATCTCACTCGTCACATGCGAAAGCACAGTCGGTTGATAAGCACGCTCACCTTCACGCTGTCCACCCGTCACTAACTTAGCGCCCTTGCTCAAAGCATCGCTCACATGCAATTCAATTTTTTCTAAAGCTTGTTCATCAATCATAGGACCTTGTTGAACACCAGGCTCAAAGCCATTCCCAACACGTATCGCTTTTGCTTTAGCGGCAAATTTCTCTACGAATTTTTCGTAAACACTCTCTTGTACATAAAAACGATTTGCACAGACACAGGTTTGACCTGCATTGCGATATTTACTAATCATCGCGCCTTCTACCGCGCTATCAATATCGGCATCATCAAAGACGATGAAAGGTGCATTGCCACCTAATTCTAATGAGATTTTTTTAATCGTCGGCGCACACTGTGCTGCGAGAATACGACCCACTTCTGTCGAACCAGTGAAAGATAAATGACGCACCGTATCGCTACTACACAATAATTTTCCGATTTCTATAGAGCGTTGACTATCTGCAGTCAACACATTCAATACACCCGGCGGCATACCAGCACGATGTGCTAATTCTGCTAACGCTAAAGCGGAGAGAGGAGTTTGTTCTGCTGGCTTAATCACCACCGTACAACCTGCAGCTAATGCAGGTGCAACTTTGCGAGTAATCATCGCAATCGGGAAATTCCATGGTGTGATCGCAGCACAAACACCGATAGGCTGTTTTAACACTAACAGTCTACGATTTTGATCGGTAGAAGGAATCGTTTCACCATAAATACGACGACCTTCTTCCGCAAACCATTCCACAAAACTTGCACCATAGGCCACTTCACCTTTTGCTTCTGCTAAAGGCTTACCTTGTTCTGCTGTCATGATGCGCGCTAAATCATCTGCGTGCAGCATTTGTAAGCGATACCACTCCATTAAAATTGCAGCGCGTTCTTTGGCAGTCTTATCACGCCATAAAGGCCAAGCTTTATTCGCTGCCTCAATTGCTACACCTGCTGCTTGTTGCGAGAGATTGGCTACCGACGCAATCGTTTTACCGGTTGCAGGATCATGCACATCAAACGTGCCTTCACCATTTGTCCATGCACCATTTATATAGGCAGCGGTTTTTAAAAGCGCAGGATCAGCTAATTGCGAAATAGGATGTGATTGATCAGTCATAGATTTGCGTTACTCAAAATAATGAAGAACGGCATTATGGCAGAAGCCGCAATTAAAACGGCTTCATCACAGAAAACAGCATTCTTGGATCTGACTTAGGATCCGTACTCGTAATCACACGCTGTGACTCAGCGATCGTTGCTTCCACCATCAGACCTGTCATATCACGATAACGCAAACCTGCGCCATGTGATCTGAGTGAAGCAGTAGTTTCCGAACGATTAGGATTAAGATTTAAACGTGCTTCTGCATAATCAGTGAAGATAAAGAACTGCACCTTGCCATTTGCTAAACGTGGAATGAATTTCTCTGCTGGCATATCTTTGCGCAATTCCATTAATAGACCAAATCCACTATCACCTGCGACTGCACCGCTGTCATACGCACGACCTAGCATTGATCCACCAAACAAAACCTGCTCACCTGATAGCAAGGTATCGGATGACCACTGACCTAAGAAATTCATTTGCAAACTAAAATCTTGTGGCAAACCTTGTAAACGCGAAGCGGAATATTTTAATTTTGTGAAGCGTTGCACATAATTTTCTACAGATGCATTCGCAGAACCTGGTCCTATTGAACCTAACGCATCCAAACCTTGTGAAATGCCGACCGTCGCTTCTGTGTTGCCATTAAAACGACCTAAATCGACTGCTGCTAACGATACATCCGCTACGGTCGAACTATCCGCGATAATTTCTAAGCCCTCAGAAGTGGTTCGACTGTGATTGAGAGTTAAACCACTATCTAAAAATAATGACAAACCACGACTACGCCTTAAGGGATAACGAACACGCGGACCTAAAGAATAAGAGTTACTTTCAATAACAGAACTAGCCAAACTAGCGCCAAGTTTCGCAGAAGCAGCTAAACCACCCATGCTCACTACCATGCCTTGATCACCAACGAATGTGGAGTAACGAGCTGTCACTGCACGCAAATAATCATTTAGTGCGGAAGTACTCAAGCCTAAAGACAGCAGACCCGGACGTGTCGCTGAGGGATTATTGATATTCACATTCAAATTCGTATTCCACTCACCCAAAACTCTCGACAAACTATTATTCATACTAAACAAAGAACTGACTTTAGGTGGATCTACCAAGCTAACCACCAACTCAGACGCACCTAAGGCAGAACCTTGGCGTAATACACCTGCAACGCGCATACCAGGAATGTCATTTAAAATCAGCAAAGCTTTTTCTAAACTTTGTAAATTTACCGGTTTTTTACCAACCACAGGTGCTAGCAGGCGTTCTACTAATTGTTGTGCTGCATCCGTTCCACCTTCTGCAAACGCAGCTTCTATATAACCTTCTATTACTCGTATAGAAAACAAACCATCTTTGACTTGCTGCGGCGGCACAAACACGCGCACTAGAAAAAAACCATCTGCACGATAGCGCGACTCAAGCTGATCGGCTGCTTTTCGTAAGGCTTCTAATGAAACACGCTTACCTTCTAATGGCCCAAAAATTTTCTTGATTTGCTCAGGTGGATATTGCGTCACACCTTCTACTTTGATTTGTTTAATCGTAAATTCAATTTCATCCACTGCTTTAGAGACAGGTGCTTTTTCTGGCGTCTCTATCTTTAAATCAAAATTTGGTAAGCCTGGCAAAGGCAAAGGCGCTACACGTAAGCGTGAAGTATCAGCATCGCCCGCAGGTACTTGCACAGGCACTTGTGCTTGCGCTAATTGCAGCTGCAACACACAAGCTGCAAGGAGACAAGTCACTAGCACTATATGTCGCATGGAATTATTTTTTGAATAGATATGTTGCATAGTTTTTACTCTGGACGAATGCTTCAACATGATAATCACTTCACTATTTAAAATTAGGTCTTACGAGTATGGAAAAAATTTATTTATCTTCCATCACCACACGTGTGGTTAATAATCCTTGCCGCGCACGCTCTGCATGAAAATGCACCAATGCCTCATCCGGATAAATGCGTTCCATCTCCAAGACATGCTGCGCCACACCTTGTGGATCGGTATAGTCCGCGCTCTGCACATCCACATGCGTCATATTTTTTTCAGACAAGCTGTGATACATCGCCATGTAATCTTTGAAATATTTAGAATCCGCTCGCTCTTGCGTCACTGGCGTATATAAAGTCACTGCTGTAACTTTACCTTTCAAC
>JAXISQ010000139.1:0-5037 GCA_034680505.1 Noviherbaspirillum sp. | reverse complement strand
TTGGCTAGTCAGGCTTATATCGATGCTTCTCTGCCTATAGGCTATCACCAAACTATTTCACAGCCTTATATTGTGGCGCGCATGATAGAGATATTGCGTGAGCAGACAGAAGGAAAACTCAATCGTGTATTGGAAATTGGAACAGGCTGTGGATATCAGGCAGCAGTGCTCGCGCATGTGGCTAAGGAAGTTTATTCCATAGAGCGTATTAAGCCCTTACATGAATTAGCTCGCAATAATTTACGTCAACTACGCATAGCGAATCTACGCTTACATTATGGCGATGGTATGCTGGGTTTTCCTCAGGTAGCGCCGTTTGATGGCATTATTCTCGCAGCAGCAGGTTTGGAAGTACCGCAGGCTTTACTAGATCAGATGGCAGTAGGTGGAAGATTGATTGCACCTATAGGTGGACAGAATCAAGTCTTAAAATTAGTAGTACGGACAGGGGTGTTTGAATGGAAAACAGAAACCCTAGAGACTTGTCACTTTGTGCCACTCAAAGCGGGTACTCTTGGATAAATAGTGTGTCTTTACAGTCAGAAGCGAATTCAGTTTATGAAAAAATCGACTACTTCTTTTAGCTTGTTGCTTTGTGCAGCATTTATTTTAAGTGCATGCGGTGGGTTGCCTAGTAATGCACCGATAGATGATCGTACTAATCCGATTAAAGCAAATGATCAAACCACGAAAAATGAAGCTGATAAAGTTGAATCAGAAGCAGTAGTAGTCGACAAGCCTGGTTTTTATACTGTAAAAAAAGGCGACACATTAATTCGTATTTCTCAGAAATTTAATCAAAGCCTGCCTGATTTAATCGAATGGAATAAATTAAGCGATCCAAATACAATTCAAGCTGGACAGGTTTTACGTATAGAACCTGAAGAAGGTGTCAGTGTTGCTCCTGCTGATTTGAATGCAGGCATAGAAGTTAAACCTTTGAATGGGAATAGTGCGCCGGTGCCGGTACAACCACCGGTTCATAAAGCAGGCCCACTAGGTAATAAGACTGTTTACACTGAACAGGTAAATACGAATTCACAAAAAAGCGAGCCAGTGAATACTGCTGCTAGTAACGCATCAAATAATGCGCCAACTTCCGTATCTAGTAATGCACCAACGTCAGTAGCATCAAATAGTCCAACAACTGCTAGTCCTACGAAATTTATTTGGCCTACCAAAGGCTCAGTTATAAAAAATTTCGAAGCGAATAAAAAAGGAATTGATATTAGCGGACAAGCAGGTCAGTCAGTTGTCGCAGTAGGCGATGGCACTGTTTTATACGCAAATAATATGCGTGGTTATGGGAATCTAGTCATCATTGATCATGCGGATGGCGTTGTATCAGCCTATGCACATAACAAAATGTTGATGGTGAAAGAAGGTCAATCAGTGACTAAGGGACAGCAAATTGCAGAGATGGGGAATACGGATAGCGATAACGTTAAACTGCATTTTGAAATGCGTCAGTTAGGCAAACCAGTTGATCCTGCATCACTTCTACCTGCACGTTGATTCTTTATCGCACTTATTCATAGTGCTCGCTTTTTTAGTCTCATGAACACTCTGCCTACTCAGTCACTGCAAGATACGATCACCATTGAATCCCTTGATATGGAGGGACGTGGTGTAGGCCATTTAGATAATGAAGACGGTACACCGGGTAAAGTTATTTTTGTAGAAGCTGCTTTACCTGGCGAAGTCGTAAGATTTAAATCTTTTCGTAAAAAATCTAAGTGGGAAGCTGCGCACATGACTGAATTGTTGCGCGAGTCTTCACTTAGAGTCAAAGCTAAGTGTGCTTATTTTGGCGTGTGCGGTGGCTGCGCAATGCAACACCTTGAACCCTCTGCGCAGGTCGCTGCTAAGCAGCGTGTGTTGGAAGATAACTTGCGTTTCATAGGTAAGGTACAAGCTTCTACCTTATTGCGTCCCATACATGGACCGAATTGGGGTTATCGTTATCGAGCACGTCTCTCGGTACGTTATGTCGTAAAAAAAAGCACGGTCTTGATAGGATTTCATGAAAAAAAATCTGGCTTCATTGCGGATATGAAGTCTTGTGAGATTTTGCCGGCTAGTGTGTCGGCAATGTTGATGCCCATGCGTTCTATGATTGCAGCATTGAGTATTCGTGATCAGTTGCCGCAAATCGAATTAGCTTTGGGTGATGGCCCAAATGGCAAAGTGATCGTGATGGTGCTTAGAGTAATGTCAGCGCCGACGGAAGAAGATAAAGCAATGTTGATGGCATTTGCAGATCAGTGGGGCGTGCAATGGTGGTTGCAATCTAAAGGGCCAGATACTGCAGTGCCGTTTTATCCAAACACGCAAGCATTACATTACACCTTGCCTGAATTTGGTATCACCATGCCTTTTAAGCCGACTGACTTCACACAAGTGAATCATCAAATCAATCGGGTACTAGTTGCACGTGCTTTACGTTTACTGGATGTGCAGCCCGCTGATAGAGTGGCAGATTTATTTTGTGGCTTAGGTAACTTCACTTTGCCTTTAGCGACACTCGCACAGGAAGTCGTAGGCATAGAGGGTAGCGATGCGCTCACAGAAAGAGCGATGGCCAATGCGCGACATAATCAGTTAGAAACTAAGACACAATTTTTTAGTCGTAATTTATTTACTTTCACACTAGAAGATTTGCGTGCACTGAAAAAATTTGATCGTATGTTGATTGACCCACCACGTGAAGGTGCGATGGAAGTTTGCAATGCACTAGCAAGCCTGATGCAGCAAGAGCCAAGTCAGTGTCCTAGTCGGATTGTATATGTCTCTTGTAATCCGGCTACGCTAGCACGTGATGCTGGCATTCTGGTGGAAGCAGGCTATGTGTTATCACAAGCGGGTGTTATCAATATGTTTCCGCATACTGCGCATGTAGAGTCGATTGCTGTCTTTGATCGAATAAGTTGAGAAATAAAAAATGCCGGCTATATAGCCGGCATTTTTGTGCAAGTAAAACGTAGAGTTATTAGTCTCTTTCGCCGCCAACGATGCCTAGAATCGCTAACAGATTTACAAACACGTTATACAAATCTAAGTAAATAGAAAGTGTAGCGGTTATGTAGTTAGTTTCGCCACCGTTAATAATGCGTTGAACATCAAATAAAATATAAGCAGAGAAAATCATCACTGCAATCGCTGAAACGACTAATTGCAAGATAGTGAGTTGCAAAAAGATATTAGCGATACTCGCCAAGAGTAAAACAATCACGCCTGCAAATAGCCAGCTAGACATGCCAGAGAAATCACGTTTGCTCGTGGTGGCAATCGTAGCCATGACTGCGAAGATGATGGCAGTGCCACCAAAAGCGGTCATGATGAGTGAGGCGCCATTCGAGAAATTCAAAATACGCCCAATAAGGCCTGATAGCATCAAGCCCATGAAGAAGGTAAAGGCTAGCAGCACGGCCACGCCCGCAGCAGAGTTCTTGGTTTTTTCTATCGCATAAAAAAAGCCAAATGCGACAGCCATGAAAACTATCATGCCTATAAATGGGCTGCCGGAAAAGAAAGAGATCTTCATTTGCACGCCCATCCAAGCGCCGAGCACGGTTGGGATCATAGACAGTGCCAACAGCCAGTAAGTATTGCGGAGAACGCGGTGTCTTACTGCAAGCGTATCAGCAGAAGTGTCATAAACAGATGGAAAGGATTGGTTCATATTAAGAGCCTCCATAAAGTTGCCAGAAACAATACTACCAGACTGGTAGTGTAATGCCAAAAACATAATAAGTGTCTGCGTCCAGCACTCGAAGTCTACCGCAAATCTGAGTTGGCGTTGTCTTGGCTTCTAAGCGTATAACTGAGGGAAATTACAGGGGTTTCATGCTAAAATTCGAGGTTAATCAGAAATCTTCTGTGTTTTCCTATCCCCTTAATTTTATTGGAGTTTTTACAAATGGCAATCGAGCGCACCCTGTCGATTATTAAACCTGACGCTGTGGCGAAGAACGTCATTGGCCAGATCTATTCCCGTTTTGAAGGCGCTGGCCTGAAAATCGTTGCAGCTCGCATGATGCATCTGTCACGCGCTGAAGCTGAAGGATTTTATGCTGTACACCGCGAGCGTCCTTTCTTTAAAGATCTCGTTGATTTCATGATTTCCGGACCAGTCATGGTGCAAGCTCTCGAAGGTGAGAATGCTATCTTGAAAAATCGCGAACTGATGGGCGCGACGGATCCTAAGAAGGCAGACAAAGGCACTATTCGTGCTGACTTTGCTGATTCGATTGACGCTAACGCAGTGCATGGTTCAGACGCAGCAGACACTGCTAAGACTGAGATCAGCTATTTTTTCCCTGCGCTAAACGTCTATTCTCGCTGATTGGCCCGTAACGCATTTGTTTTTGGCTACACATTCGCTGTCTTGGAGTGGTTGCAGAGCAAATGCGTTGGAATCAAATGCCATGACGACACTCACCAATTTGCTGGATCTTGATTCAGAAGGGCTGGTCGCCTGGTGCGGTCAGCTTGGTGAGAAGCCGTTTCGAGCAAAACAATTACAACGCTGGATTCATCAATTCGGCGTGAGTGATTTTGATGCCATGACGGATTTGGCAAAATCACTGCGCGACAAATTAAAAATTCATGCTTGTGTTGCAGCGCCTGCCATCATCAGTGATCACACTTCGACTGATGGCACACGCAAATGGTTGATCGACGTTGGCAATGGCAATGCAGTCGAAACCGTATTCATTCCCGAAGAAAATCGCGGCACCTTGTGTGTTTCTACGCAAGCTGGTTGCGCTGTCAATTGCCGATTTTGTTCAACGGGTAAACAGGGCTTTTCACGCAATCTCACTGTAGCGGAAATTATTGGTCAGCTGTGGATGGCAGAATTCACATTGCGTCGGACCAAGGGTGAAGCTGCTGGACCTAAAGGTGAACGACAAATAACCAATGTGGTCATGATGGGCATGGGTGAGCCTTTACTGAATTACGAACCGACCATCGCCGCCTTAAAACTCATGCTTGATGATCATGCTTATGGCTTGTCGCGTCGCAGAGTTACGGTGT
>JAXISQ010000138.1:0-5081 GCA_034680505.1 Noviherbaspirillum sp. | reverse complement strand
TGTGGCGGCACATGATCTTGGAATAGCTCGGTAAAGACCGCATGTCGCAATGACATGCTCATCTCTGCTATGTCAGCAGATTCGAGTAATTCATTACGCTGTGAATAAATGACTTTACGCTGATCATTCGCGACATCATCATATTCAAGCAACTGCTTACGTATATCAAAGTTACGTGCCTCTACTTTACGTTGCGCTGATTCAATCGAACGCGAAACAATACCTGCTTCGATTGGCTCATCATCAGGCATCTTCAGTCGTTCCATCACTGCACGCACGCGATCACCTGCAAAGATGCGCAGCAAAGGATCATCTAAGGAGAGATAGAAACGTGAAGAACCTGGATCACCCTGACGACCAGAGCGACCACGCAATTGATTATCAATACGTCGTGACTCATGTCGTTCAGTACCAATGATGTGCAATCCACCTGCAGCCACCACGCCATCATGCAATGATTGCCATTCGCTTCTCAGAGTATCGGCCTTACTGGCTTTATCTGCATCACTGATAGCACTATCTGCTTCAATTAACTGAATTTGTTTATCGACATTACCACCCAACACAATGTCCGTACCACGACCAGCCATGTTGGTCGCAATCGTAATCATTTTAGGACGACCTGCTTGCGCAATAATTTCTGCTTCACGCGCATGCTGTTTTGCATTCAATACATTGTGTGGCAATTTAGCTTGCTGCAAAATTGATGACAGTAATTCTGAACTTTCAATCGATGTTGTACCCACCAACACTGGCTGACCACGTGCATAGCAATCTTGAATGTCATTGACGATGGCATTCACTTTGCCTTGCGCATTTTTAAATACTTGATCTTGCTTATCCGTACGCTGACTTATGCGGTTCGGTGGAACGACCACTGTCTCTAAGCCATAAATTTCTTGGAATTCATACGCTTCTGTATCGGCAGTGCCGGTCATACCGGAGAGCTTGCCGTACATACGGAAATAATTTTGGAAGGTAATCGACGCTAGCGTTTGATTTTCATTTTGTATGCGCACGCCTTCTTTTGCTTCAACTGCTTGATGCAAACCATCTGACCAACGACGACCTGTCATGAGACGGCCAGTGAATTCATCAACGATGATGACTTCGTTGTTTTGCACTACATACTGCTGATCTTTATGAAACAAGGTATGCGCACGTAAGGCTGCATACAGATGATGAATCAGTGCGATATTGGCTGCGTCATACAGTGATGCACCTGGCGCCAATAAACCCATGTTAGCAAGAATTTGTTCTGCTTTTTCATGACCTGCTTCTGTTAGCAAGACACTATTTGCTTTTTCATCTTTCGTGTAATCACCAGGCACTTCCACATGCCCTTTGCCATCTGGTGTTTCTTCACCTATCTGCAAAGTCAGCAGAGGCGGCAAGGCATTCATTTTGCGATACAACTCGGTATGGTCTTCCGCTTGTCCTGAAATGATGAGCGGTGTGCGCGCTTCATCAATCAGAATCGAGTCAACTTCATCCACGATAGCAAACGCTAATCCACGCTGTACACGATCACCTGCCTCATACACCATGTTATCGCGCAGATAATCAAAACCAAATTCATTGTTGGTGCCGTAAGTAATATCGGATGCATAAGCAGCCTGCTTCACTGCATGATCAGCTTGCGATAAATTAATGCCTGTTGTTAGCCCTAACCATCCATAGAGCTTACCCATCCACTCTGCATCACGTTGTGCCAAATAATCATTGACGGTAACGATGTGCACGCCCTTACCTGTGAGTGCATTTAAATAAGCCGGCAAGGTGGACATCAGTGTCTTACCTTCGCCCGTACCCATCTCAGCAATTTTGCCTTGATGTAGCACCATGCCACCGATGAGCTGCACATCAAAGTGCCGCATTTTTAAAATGCGCTTGCTTGCTTCACGACAAACTGCAAAAGCTTCCACCAGTATTTCATCAGTAGTCGCACCGGCGGCTAAACGCGCTTGCAATTCCGGTGTCTTGGCTTTGAGCTCTTCATCAGAAAGTTTTTCCAATGCAGGTTCAAGAGCATTGATATCGCGTACATTTTTTTGCAGTTTTTTGAGCAGGCGCTGATTACGGCTGCCGAAAATTTGAGTCAAGAAAGACATGCTAGATAGGCTGAATATGAGAAGGTGGCGAGCTAGGCCACGGGGTAAAAAGGCTAGAGCAAAACACGCTTAACTTAACAGCCCCTAAAGACTGCCGCGCAGATTGGCCAAAGGCGAGATTCTATCACGCAGCCCCTACTCCAGAGACCCCAAGCTCACTATTGAAAACTGATGTGGTATGGTTGGCAAATGTCTCCCTATCCTTCGACATTTCGGCCCGCAAAGCCACCCTCCAAAGCCTCGACCAGTCAGGATGCCGTTTCATTCTTGCGTGGCCACGAAGCTTTAGCGGCTTTGCTGCCGACCGCAACCAAATTAGCTAAGCTACAAGCGGATTGCCTGACCATTCTGCCGACACAATTTACCCACTGCACTGTGCTCAATGTGAATGAAGGTCAGCTCCACATCGCCGTTCCCAATTCCGCCTTGGCCACGCGCATCAAACAGACGTTGCCTAAATTGCAATCGGCGCTCATAGAACGAGGCTGGCAAGTGGAAGGCATTAAATTGCGCATACAAGTCGAAGCACCGGCACCAGCCGCTCCGGTTGTTGAAGGACGTGAACTCACTAGCAGCGCACTCGATTCTTTTCGTGAATTAAATCAAAGTCTGGAAAACCATCCATCCAACCTCGCCTTAAAACAGGCCATTCAAAACCTTTTGAAACGACGCGGGGAATCTGTTTGACTTGATATCGCAAAATGCGACTTCAAGTGAAGATAGTAATTACCGATTAATTTTTGTATTTATCCAATTGTATGGAATTGAAATGTTAGCTGTTTAAGTTTGCATTTAAGGACTTTAGACCAAGCGAAGCATCACTTAATTAGGCATGCTCCCATTCTTCGTCTAGTTGTCGTGCATAAGCATCGGGAGCGGTTGCTACATCATCAAAGGTGATAATTTCATACGCATCTGGCTCTTGCAATAAAGCACGCAAGAGTTTGTTATTCATCGCATGACCTGATTTATGCGCTGTATAACTTGCTAGTAATGGATGACCAATTAAATATAAGTCACCCATTGCATCGAGAATCTTATGTCTTACAAATTCATTCCGATAACGCAGTCCACCTGCATTCAAAATACGAAATTCATCCATCACAATCGCATTTTCTAGTGAACCACCACGCGCCAATCCCATGCCGCGTAGCGTTTCTACATCCTGCATAAAACCAAATGTGCGCGCTCGTGCAATTTCTTGAATATAAGATTCAAGATTAAGATCTACCTCTGCAGTTTGACCACTACCATCGACTGCAGGATGATTAAATTCTATAAAAAATTTCAGTCTAAAACCATGTAAGGGTTCTAAGCGAGCCCATTTTTCTTGCGCGCCAGTGCCCTCACGTACTTCAACTGCGCGCTTTACTTTAATAAATTTTTTCGCAGCATTGAGTTCAGCACGACCTGCTTGCTGCAATAAAAATACAAATGAAGCGGCTGAGCCATCCATGATGGGTACTTCTTCTGCATTCAATTCAACGATTAAATTATCTATTCCTAACCCTGCACAAGCTGACAGTAAATGCTCAACTGTTGAAACACGCACACCGTCTTTTTCTAGCACTGAGGCCATACGTGTATCACCCACCATTAAAGCGGAGGCAGGTATTTCAACAATGGGATTGAGATCAACACGACGAAACACAATACCGCTATCCACTGCAGCAGGGCGCAAGTGAATTTCCACACGCGTACCACAATGTAGGCCTACACCGGTCGTCTTAATATTTTTCGCAATCGTGCACTGTCGAATCATGATGTGAAAATAAAAATTTTTAATACATCAGAACCCGCTTTGCGACAACACACAAAGCGGATCCGATATTTTTTTACAGATGAGACAACATCGTCTCTGCATTAGATACTTCAAATTTACCAGCTGCTTCTACGTGCAACTGCTTCACTACACCATCTGTTACCAACATCGAGTAACGCTGAGAACGTGTACCCATGCCAAACGCTGAAAAATCTGCTGACAATCCTACTGCTTTACTAAAATCTGCATTGCCATCACCCATCATGCGCACGACGCCTGTAGCGTGCAGTTCACGGCCCCACGCACCCATCACGAATGCATCATTTACAGAAATACACCAGATTTCATCTACGCCTTTTGCATGCAATTCTTTTGCATGTTTAATATAACCTGGTACGTGTTGCGCAGAGCAAGTTGGAGTAAACGCACCGGGTAAACCAAAGATGGCTATGGTCTTACCTTTAGTGAGTTCCGATACATTGAATGTATTCGGTCCTAATGTGCAGCCAGCAGTTTCTGTTTCAATGAATTCGGCTAACTTGCCTTCTGGCAGATGATCGCCAATCTTGATAGTCATGTGTGATCCCTTCGTTAATAAGCAGTGGTGTGACAGTCAATCTATTTAGGATGGCGAATTACATTCGTAACCACTAAAAGCTGACTGTTAAACGGCAAACGGTCTGGGCGTCACATCCTAAGAATGCAACGCACAGACCGAAGTATGCCGTGACTACCTTATTTTTGCAGGATCAGTCCGCCTGACGACGTAAGAAGGCTGGAATATCGTAGGTTTCCGTGCCATTTCTCTCCATTGCGCGCACAGTTTCAGAAGCTGATTCACGACGCCATACTGCTGGCGTACGAATTGCCTCATAAGCTTGTGTGCTAGCGGATTCAACTTGCCCACCAGATACTGCATCGACTGGCGCATCATACGTACCAGTCTTGCGTGCAACAGTATTGCTCACCAGTTGCGGTGCACGACGCAGACGACCCAAACCAGTTGCTACAACAGTGACACGGATTTCATCACCCATGCTCTCGTCATAAGCAATACCTTGTGCGATAGAAGCATCAGGTGCCGCAAAGGCACGTACCGTTGCCATCACTTCTTTAATTTCTTTACCTTTCAAACCTTTGCTACCAGTGACATTCACCAATACACCACTAGCGCCTGATAAATCTACACCATCTAACAAAGGAGAAGC
>JAXISQ010000137.1:0-5145 GCA_034680505.1 Noviherbaspirillum sp. | reverse complement strand
GAAGAATTCAAGATGGAAAACATCATGAAGAAAATCGAGGCCAATCCTTTTGCGCGTGAAGCGAAAAATAAAAAGCCACGCATACTCACCATCACCCAATCCACTTACGACGGTGTGATCTATAACGTAGAAACAATTAAATCGATGTTGGATGGTGAAATCGATACATTACATTTTGATGAAGCTTGGTTACCACATGCTAGCTTCCATGATTTTTATAAAGACATGCATGCTATTGGCAAGGATAGACCACGTGCGAAAAAATCCATGATTTTTTCTACGCAATCTACACACAAGTTATTAGCAGGTTTATCGCAAGCTTCACAAATTTTGGTACATGAATCAGAAACTGTACAGCTTGATCGTGACAGTTTTAATGAAGCGTATCTGATGCATATTTCTACTTCACCGCAATACGCAATTATTGCCTCTTGCGATATCGCTGCAGCCATGATGGAACCACCTGGTGGCACGGCGCTAGTAGAAGAAAGTATTTTAGAAGCACTGGATTTTCGTCGCGCCATGAAGAAAGTAGATCAAGAGTGGGGCAAAGATTGGTGGTTCCAAGTCTGGGGTCCAGAGAATTTCGGTGAAGAAGGTATAGGCTCACGCGAAGACTGGATGATTAATGGTAAAGATGAATGGCATGGCTTTGGAAAAATAGAATCCGGCTTTAATATGCTCGACCCTATTAAAGCGACGATTGTCACGCCCGGTCTTTCACTCGATGGTGTATTTAGCGATACCGGCATTCCTGCTTCTATCGTCACCAAATATTTAGCTGAGCATGGGGTTATTGTTGAGAAGGCTGGTTTGTATTCCTTCTTCATCATGTTCACTATCGGTATTACCAAAGGTCGTTGGAATACGCTGCTGACTGCATTACAGCAGTTTAAAGATGACTACGATAAGAACCAACCTTTGTGGCGCATCTTGCCTGAGTTTGCAGTCGCTAATCCGCAATATGAACGCACTGGCTTGCGTGATCTGTGTCAGCAAATTCATGCGATGTATCAATCCCATGATGTCGCACGCTTGACTACTGAAATGTATTTATCTGACATGCAGCCTGCTATGAAACCTTCAGATGCATTTGCAAAAATGGCGCACAGAGAAATTGATCGTGTCGCTATTGATGAACTCGAAGGTCGTGTCACTGCCATTTTGCTCACGCCTTATCCACCCGGCATTCCATTGTTAATTCCTGGCGAACGTTTTAATAAAACCATTGTTGATTATTTGCGTTTTGCACGTGACTTCAATGAGAAATTCCCAGGCTTTGAAACTGATGTGCATGGACTGGTAAAAACGGTAGTCAATGGTGTTAAAGGTTATTACGTTGATTGTGTCAAACAATAGATAGCTTAGCGATCTAATTTTTAGACAAGAAAAAAGGGAGACTGCGGTCTCCCTTTTTTTATATTGAACTTAGTATTAAGTCTTAGGTAAAGTCACACCACTTTGCCCTTGATATTTCCCGCCTCTGTCTTTGTATGATGTTTCACAAACTTCATCGCTCTCAAAGAATAAAACTTGCGCGCATCCTTCACCTGCATAAATTTTTGCAGGCAATGGTGTGGTGTTAGAAAACTCTAAAGTGACATAGCCTTCCCATTCAGGCTCGAATGGTGTGACATTCACAATAATGCCGCAACGCGCATAAGTAGATTTACCTAAACAAATCGTCAGCACGCTACGTGGTATACGAAAATATTCTATCGTGCGCGCCAAGGCAAAAGAGTTAGGCGGAATGATGCAAACATCACTCTTGATATCTACAAAAGAATTCTCGTCGAAATTTTTTGGATCAACAATCGTACTATTAATGTTGGTGAAAATTTTAAATTCATCCGCACAGCGTATGTCGTAACCATAAGATGAAGTGCCATAAGAAACGATTTTATGTCCGTTAGCTTCGCGTACCTGACCGGGCTCGAAAGGCTCGATCATGCCCGTCTGTTCAGCCATACGGCGTATCCATTTGTCAGATTTTATAGTCATGTTAGCAATTCAATGTTATTCAGAATATAGGTGAAACTTCAGTAAGACAGTAATTTTACGACAATCTCTCGTTTTTAATGTATCTCGCATTTAACGCTGCATGGCTTCCCACATTTTTTGCAAGCGCTTGGCAGAGACCGGCATCGGTGTTTTTAATTCTTGCGCAAACAGTGAGACACGCAGTTCTTCTAACATCCAGCGATATTCCTGCATTTTAGGATCACGCGCTGCTGATGTTTTAGCAGCACGTTGCCACAACATCGCTGCTTGCTGCCACTCAGCCATTAATCTTGTATCACGTGCAGGATCAGCTCTCCATTTATCTAATCTGACTTGCATGGCTTTCAAATAACGAGGGAAATGCGCAAGCTGCGCATGCTCTGTCTCCAACACAAAACGTGCTCCGATTAAGTGCTGTAATTGCATTTGCATATCAGCTTGCACTTGTGGCGCTGATTTAATTGCCTGTAGTTTTTTTGGTAGACCATGAAATTCTGCCAAAATTTGCCCTACCAATCTGGCGATCTCGTTGACCAACAAATTCAAACGCGCCTTGCCTTCATCGCGTCGTGTATTGAATTCACCTGCATTTTTAGGTAAAGGCTCTTGCAAACATGCACGCGTTAAGCCTGCTTGAATAATTTGATCGCGTAACTCTTCTTGCGAGCCCAGTGACATAAACTGCATGCCCATTTGCTGTAAACCAGGGATATTTTTTTCTAGATATTTAAGTTGTTCTTTAAGCTGCAAAGCAAACAGACGTCGCAAACCTTGCACATGCAAACTAGCTGCTTCACTAGGATCATCAAATACTTCTAGATCACAATGCGTGACTCGATCAACTAGCGCAGGATAACCAATTAAGGTTTGTTTACCCTGCTGGATTTCTAATAATTCAGGCAACTCACCAAATGACCATGTGCTGAGTTGTTGATAGGCTGCGTTGTTGATGACGCTACCTGATTGTTTTTTAGTCGCTAATGTCGATTCAACACTAGCATTTTGCTGAGTTTGATCGTCCTCAGCTTGCTCATGATCTGGCGCAGTTTGTTCTGCTAATTTTTGAAATTGCTCTCTTGCCTGCAAGCCTAATTCGGATTGTAGTTGCGCGAGATTACGTCCCATTTCTAATTGACGTCCATGTTCATCTATCACTTTAAAATTCATAAAATGATGCGCAGGCAATGTCTCAGGTTTGAAATCAGATCTAGCAACTGCAATGGTAGTTTGCTGCCGTATATCAGCAATCAATGCATCGAGTAATTCACCGTGGGCGAATTTTTTAGCAACTGCGAGTCGTTCACAAAATCCTGCTGCGTAATCAGGCAGAGGCACACAATGACGGCGTAATTTTTGTGGCAATGATTTTAGTAATAAATGCGCTTTCTCTTTCAGCATGCCCGGCACTAACCATTCACAGCGTGCAGCTGAAACCTGATTGAGTGCAAATAAGGGAATGGCTAAGGTGACGCCGTCACGCAATGAGCCTGGTTCAAAATGATAGGTCAATGCCATTTCTAATCCAGCATTACGCATCATTTTAGGAAATAAATCCGTTGTGATGCCTGCTGCTTCATGCCGCATTAAATCTTCACGCTCTAAGTAAAGTAAGCGTGGATTTTTTGCACTAGCTGCACGTATCCATTTTTCAAAATCAACCGCATTGTGAATGTCAGCCGGTATCGCTTTATCATAAAAAGCAGCGATTAATTCTTCATCAACCAGCACATCTAAGCGCCGTGATTTATGTTCTAGATGTTCAATCTCGCGTATGAGTTTTTGATTGTGCGCAAAAAACGGCGCGCGCGTTTCAAAATCAGCACCAGCTAAGGCATCACGTATAAAAATTTCACGTGCATGTTCAGGATTGAATTTTCCATAATTCACACGACGCTGACTATAAATGACTAAACCATATAAGGTGGCACGTTCATAAGCGGAGACTTGCCCACTTTTTTTTTCCCAACGCGGCTCACCCCAAGATTTTTTTAGTAAATGCGCGCCTACTTTTTCACACCACTCAGGTTGTATCTGCGCGATGTTACGTGCATAGAGTCGTGAAGTATCAACCAGTTCAGCCGCCAATATCCATTTGCCTGCTTTTTTTTGCAAACTCGATCCTGGCCAGATATGAAATTTAATCCCACGCGCACCGAGATAATGTGGCTCATCCTCTGCTTTAAAACCGATATTACCTAACAAGCCAGTCAGCAGCGCTAGATGTAATTGTTCATAGGTGGCCGGTGTTTCATTGAGTCGCCAACCTTGCTCACGCACCATGGTCAATAACTGACTATGTACATCGCGCCATTCACGTAAACGTAAATGCGATAAAAATTGTGCGCGACAATGTTCTTGCAATTGACGGTTGGATTTTTTATTGTCTATCGCGTCTTCAAACCAATTCCATATTTTTAAATAACTATGAAATTCGGATTTCTCATCTGCGAATTTTTTATGCGCTTCATCTGCCGCTGCTTGTACTTCAATTGGTCTATCGCGCGGATCTTGTACAGCCAGTGCAGAAGCAATGATGAGCATTTCTGTTAAACAGAGGTGATCACGCCCCGCCAATATCATGCGACCTATGCGTGGATCGAGTGGGAGTTTAGCTAATTCTCTACCTAATTTTGTAAGCTGTTTATCTTCATCGACTGCACCTAGCTCTTGTAGTAATTGATAGCCATCGACAACTGCACGTCCTAGAGGTGGTTCTATAAAGGGAAAATCTTCTACATCACCTAAGTGCAGTGACTTCATGCGCAATATGACTGATGCTAAGGAAGATCGAAGTATCTCTGGCTCAGTAAATGGTGGACGTTGTGAAAAATCTTGTTCTTCATATAAACGAATACACACACCCGCTGCAACACGACCGCATCGTCCTGCACGTTGATTGGCTGCTGATTGTGCAATCGGTTCAATTTGCAATTGCTCGACTTTATTTCTATAGCTATAGCGTTTTACACGCGCAGTACCTGCATCCACTACATAACGTATGCCGGGCACGGTTAAGGATGTCTCAGCGACATTCGTCGCCAACACAATACGACGTGCATTGGATGTTTTGAAAACACGCTCTTGTTCTGCTGCAGATAAACGTGCAAACAAGGGTAGGATTTCAACATGTGGTGGATGATGTTT
>JAXISQ010000136.1:0-5151 GCA_034680505.1 Noviherbaspirillum sp. | reverse complement strand
TAAAACCAAAATCACATGGTCATAGATGACTTCAATATTATTCACGGCGAGGATGTGTTGGGCAGTGCTCATCTCTAAATCCTGTTGTTAGGGCAATGCTGATGAATGCCGAATACTTATTCTAGTTAGCTTACGTTGTGTGATGCGAGCTTTAAAAAAACCGCTGGATTGCATCAACCCAGCGGTTTTTATAGTTACTTCAGACAGCCAGGAGTAATCCCTTTTTCTGATGCGTATTTAGCAGATGACTCTTCTAATAATTTACGCACCAGTGCTTTATCGCCGGTGATCCAAGTCTTAGAAACAGCAACCCATTGCTTACCATCCCACTGCACAACTTTGACAGCACCAGAACCTTCATGATCATCACATGAGGTTTTTATAGGTGGGAACATATCAAACACACCTAATGCTTTTTGACGTGCTACATCGACATTCAGATTTTCAAAGCCCCAACGTACTTGTTCGCCGGTGAGAGGTTTACCTTTGCCATACTTGTTTTGTGCAACACGCATCGCTTCTACCATTAATACAGCAGAGGTCACGCCACGCATATACATCACGTTACCAACACGGTCGAGTTCTTTTAAATTGCCTTTACCTTGACCGTAGATTTTTTTGCGGATGTCATCTAACACTGGATAATTACCTGGTGTAGTGAAGCTCATAGCAGCGTAACCTTTAGCTGCATCACCTGCTGGTTCAGTATCTTCTTCTGAACCTGCCCACCATACACCGATGATTTTTTCACGTGGGAAGCCATTGCGTTGCGCAGTTTTTAAACCAACTGCACTCATGACACCAAAGGTCCACATAATCACGTAATCAGGATTAGCCTGACGAATTTGCAACCATTGTGATTGTTGATCATTGCCAGGTGGAGCAACCGGAATCTTAATCAGTTCAAATCCATATTTCGCAGCTTCTGCTTCTAACACCGGTAAAGGTTCTTTACCGTAAGCAGAGTCGTGATACAGATGCACGATTTTTTTACCTTTGAGCTTATCCATACCACCGGATTTTTCGCCTAGATAAACCACCATAGCGCCTGCTTGATTCCAGTAAGTGGAGAGCAGAGGGAATACATAAGGGAAGACTTTACCGTTTGCTGCATCAGAGCGACCATAGCCCAATGTGGTCATAGGAATCTTGTCAGTACCTACGCGATCCAAAATGCCGTAAGCAATACCAGTGGATAGTGGCTCAACTAAAGAAGCACCACCATTTTTACTTTTTAAACGCTCATAACATTCCACGCCACGTGAAGCATTATATTCAGTTTCACATTCTTCCCAACTGAGTTTGACGCCATTTATGCCGCCATTCAAATTAGTCAGATTCATGTAGTCGATCAAGCCACCAAAAAATGAAGCACCGTTAGATCCATAAGGACCTACACGATAAGACAACAATGGCACGTACTGATCTGCCCATGCAAAGCTAGTAGCTGCGAGTAATGATGCGGCGACTAGTAAGGATTTAATGCATTTCATAAGCTCCTCCGAGGGTCAAACAAACTAAAACTAACTAACAATTTTTAAGCATGCAATTAATGCGGGAACGGCCACAAGCGTAATTTTTCTTTAGAGATTTGCCAGATGCGTGCTAAGCCATGTGGCTCAACAATTAAAAAGAAAATAATCAGCGCACCAAACACCATCAATTCAAGATTTGATGCAACTGAAGTCGGTAATGAAAGAGCATGCGCAAACACATTCAAGAACACCGGCAACAAGACAATGAAAGCAGCACCTAAAAAAGAACCGAGTATGGAACCCAAGCCGCCAATAATCACCATGAATAAAATACGGAAAGATAAATCCAAGCTATAAGCTTCAGGTTCAACCGTGCCTAAGTAAGCATAGGCATACAGTGCGCCAGCTACACCACAGTAAAAAGAACTGACTGCAAAGGCGAGTAATTTTGTACGCATTAAACGTATACCTATCACTTCCGCTGCCACGTCCATGTCACGCACTGCCATCCAAGAACGTCCTACGTTAGAACGCACCATATTTTTAGCGAGCAGTGCCATCACAGAAACAATAGCGAGTACTAATAAATATTTAGAAGCTGGTGAGCTAAATTCATAGCCAAACATTTCCATTTTTTGTGCAGTGATCACACCAGAAGAACTGTAGTTAGTGAACCATTGTATTTTTGTCAGTGCCCACACCACAAAAAACTGTGTAGCTAAAGTAGAGGCAGCAAGATAAAAGCCACGTATGCGCAAAGAAGGTAAACCAAATGCGATACCGACTAATGCGGCAGATAAACCACCCAACACAAATGCCAACAGCAATGGAATACCAGGAATACGCAATACAAAGTTATAAGCACTGAAAGCACCCACCGCCATGAATGCGGCTGAACCTAAAGATAACTGACCTGCATAACCTGTCAAAATATTTAAGCCGAGTGCCGCTAGCGAAAAAATTAAAAATGGAATCAGAATCGCTGAGAAAAAATAAGCAGAAGCGAATTGCGGTATGGCGACGAATGCCAGTACTAACAGTAAAGCTATACCCAATCTATCTTGACGGAGTGGGAATATTTGACCGTCAGCTTCATAACTTGATTTAAATTGACCTGCTTCGCGGTACAGCATAGTGAAATCCTTGTTTTACTTAATGCACTTAAATTCTACGGATGATTTTTTCGCCGAATAAGCCTTCAGGGCGAACTAATAAAAATAACAAAGCCAATACATAAGGGAACCAGCCTTCAATGCCGCCTCCAACGAAGGGGCCTATATACACTTCAGCGAGTTTTTCTGTTGAACCTATGATGAGGCCACCGATGATGGCGCCGGGCACAGATGTGAAACCACCGAGTATGAGTACAGGTAAGGCTTTAAGCGCGACAAAGGTCAGAGAGAATTGCACACCATTGCGTGAGCCCCACAACAAACCGGCCACCATCGCAACAAAACCTGCCACTGCCCACACAATTCCCCAGATATGTTGCAAAGGAATGCCCACTGCTAATGCGGCTTGATGATCATCAGCCACAGCACGCAATGCTCGACCTATCTTGGTTCGTGAAAAGAACAGTGCTAAGCACGTTACAAGAATCGCGCAAATACAAGCGGCAACTACATCAAACTTCGACACAATAATGTTGAAGTTATTCAGCAAGCTCTCCATAGGTACATCTTCAATGCCTAAATCTAAACGCTGTACTTCTGCGCCCCACATCAGTTGAGCCAAGCCTTCAATAAAAAAGCTTAAGCCTATGGTCGCCATGAACAGTGATATTTCAGGTTGATTGACGAGAGGGCGTAGCACTATGCGTTCAATCAGCACACCTAATAAAGCCATCGTTGCAATCGTGACTAAAATTGCAAGCCACAACGGGAAGCCCCAGTGATTAACTAAAGATACGCAATTCAGTGCTGCAAAAAACACCATTGCACCTTGCGCAAAATTGAACACGCCAGACGCTTTGTAAATTAAAACAAAGCCCAATGCGACTAGTGCATACATCACACCAGATAAGAGGCCGCCGATTAAGACCTCAAAAAAGAAATTCAGATTCATGCGTTTGCTTTCTTTGATACATCATGCATTCATTACAAAAAACATCTAGCTAATAGTTTAGGCATAGACTACAAAGAAAATTAATGCGCCACACCTAAATAAGCATTAATCACATCTTGATTGCTGCGTACGGCGTCCGGTGTGCCATCACCAATCTTCTTGCCATAGTCAAGTACAACCACACGATCAGAGATATCCATCACCACGCCCATGTCATGCTCGATCAATACAATCGTGGTGCCAAACTGTGCGTTCACATCGAGTATGAAACGACACATGTCTTGTTTCTCTTCTACGTTCATGCCGGCCATAGGTTCATCGAGCAAAAGAATTTGCGGTTCAGCAGCCAATGCACGACCTAATTCCACACGCTTTTGCAAACCATAGGGCAAGCGACCTACTGGTGTTTTACGTATATGTTGAATCTCAAGAAAATCGATGACTTCTTCCACCTTCACACGATGGGCGATTTCTTCTTTACGTGCAGGTCCGAGATGCAGGGCTTGCAGTAAAAAATTTGTTTTAATTTGTAGATTGCGGCCAGTCATGATGTTATCCAACACACTCATGCCTTTGAACAGCGCAATATTTTGAAAGGTGCGTGCTATGCCACTTTTTGCAGCGGCATAGGTATTCATGTCACGTAAATGCTCACCGCGATAAATGATTTCACCTTCCTGTGGACGGTAGACACCATTGATCACATTGAGCATAGAACTTTTGCCGGCACCGTTAGGACCTATGATTGCGCGGATTTCATGTTCACGCACATCAAAAGAAATATCGGTGAGTGCTTTCACGCCACCGAATGAAAGTGAAATATGGCGCAAATCGAGAATCACATCACCGATTTTGCGCGTAGCTTGCTGATCCATGGCTGTCATGCTGCTTGCCTATTTGCGCTAAAAGTTTTTACATCTTTAATTTCAAGATCGGCACTGACTTTGCCTTGACGTCCATCTTCAAATTTAACTTGTGTTTCTATGAATTGACGCGCTTTGCCTGTATAGAGCGCGTCGATGAGAATGGCATATTTTTCAGCAATGAAGCCACGCCGTACTTTACGTGTACGTGTTAGTTCATCATCATCGGGATCGAGTTCTTTGTGTAAAACAATGAAACGATGAATTTGCGAAGTGGCTAACAAACTATCGTTTGCTAAATCAGCATTTACTTTTTCTACACAATCCGCAATTAAGTGAATAACATCAGTTTGTGCAGCAAGATCGGCGTAACCACTATAAGCAATATTGCGTCGTTCAGCCCAGTTGCCGACTGCTTCCATGTCTATACAAACAAATGCATTGCAAGTTGTGCGGCCATCACCAAACGCCACAGCTTCTTTAATGAAGGGAAAAAATTTAAGTTTGTTTTCTACATACTTAGGTGCAAACATACTGCCGTCTGCCATGCGACCTACGTCTTTAGCGCGATCAATAATTTTTAGATGACCATCTTTATCAAAAAATCCTGCATCACCAGTATGAAAATAACCTTGTGCATCGATCACTTCTGCAGTTGCATCAGGGCGTTTGTAATAACCTTGCATCAAGCCAGGTGAGCGCACTAACACTTCACCATTCTCAGCAATCTTCACTTCAACACCAGCCAT
>JAXISQ010000135.1:0-5171 GCA_034680505.1 Noviherbaspirillum sp. | reverse complement strand
TTGCGCCGGCTGAAATAGATTGGCTGTTTAAGGCAGTCGCCATTTGATATAAATTCGTTGAGCGAGCACCGCTACGACAAAAAGCGAGTATGGGGCCGGGTTGACTCGCTATTAGAGCTGCGAATTCTGTAATTTGTGCATCCGTCACCTGACCACTAATGACTGGTAGATAGCTGTACTGTAAACCTGCTGCTTGCGCTGCTTTTGCCATTTCTGCGCTGGTGGGTTGTGATGCGCCGCCTTCGCCATCGGGTCGGTTATTAATAACGGATTTAAACCCCTGTTCTGCAATTTCCTGCATATCTTCAGGCATAAATTGCGGTGCGGTGCTGAAATTTGAGTTGTGGCGTGTGATGGAAACTGGCATAGCTGCTCCTGATTCTGGTTTTTTTAAAAAAAAAGCTTGGGTTAACTATTGTCCTACCTACTTTAGTGCACTTCGCCTATAAATGGGGTGAGATTATTTAATTAAGGTGAAAACATTATATTTACAAATAAACTGTAAATCAATATAATGTGTACAGATTAATTAAACGGAGTCTTGCTATGTCGATATCAAACACCCCTCAGGTACACGGTATTTTTGACCCTGCGACCTGGACTGTCACCTATGTGGTTTACGAAAAAGTAGGCAGCGCCTGCGCCATTATTGACTCTGTACTGGACTACGATCCTAAGTCCGGTCGTACTCACACAGCATCGGCAGACAAAGTGATTGCCTTTGTTAAAGAAAAAAATCTCAAAGTGGAATGGATACTAGAAACCCATGCCCATGCTGACCACGTGACCGCTGCGCCGTACTTGAAAGAAAAACTAGGTGGTGTCACAGCAATTGGTGATCATATTCAACAAGTGCAAAAAGTATTTCAAGGTGTGTTTAATCTGGAATCTAGTTTTAAAACAGATGGATCACAATTTGGCCATCTCTTAAAAGAAGATGAAGAATTTACAATCGGTGAACTCACTGGTAAGACCTTGTTTGTACCAGGCCATACTCCTGCCTGTGTTGCTTATCAAATTGGCGATGCTGTATTTGTAGGTGACACCATGTTTATGCCGGATGTAGGTACAGCGCGTTGTGATTTCCCTGGCGGTGATGCGAAAGTGCTTTATAAGTCAGTACGTAAGCTCTTAAGTCTGCCAAATGAAACACGATTATTCATGTGTCATGACTATCCACCGAATAATAGAGAAGTTTGTTTTGAAACTACTGTAGCTGCTCAGCGTGAGAAAAATATTCATATGCACGATGGCATTAGTGAAGCAGAGTTTGTGGCTATGCGTAGTAAGCGTGATGCAACCTTGGAAATGCCGGTGTTAATTTTGCCTGCAGTTCAAGTGAATATACGCGCTGGGGATATGCCACCACCAGAAGCAAATGGCGTAGCGTATTTAAAGATTCCAATGAATTTACTGTAATTGCCTATGCCATAAAAAAAGCCTGTGTAGCGCAAGCTACACAGGCTTTTTTATTGATACTGATCGTATTACAAACCGCCGTTTTGTTGTGCCACCATCATGTACAACATAGGTATGGACAACATGGTATTCACGCGTGAAGTCAACATCGCCAAACGAGCTGCTGCTGCTTTCTCTTCTGGTTCTACAGTCACGATGCCCAATGCTTTTTTCTGATTAGGCCAGATGATGAACCAGACATTAAAGGCCATCACGAGAGCAATCCACATGCCGATACCGATAGCATGGAAAGGCGGAGTTAATGTTAGCGCTTGAGCCAGATAGCCATTTGCAGCAGCAACTAAGATACCGGTAACTACAGTTGCTAATGCAGCCCAACGGAACCAGAACAAAGCGGTTGGTGCAATCACTTTACCAATTGCCGGCTTTTGTTCATCCGGAATTTTTGGCATAGAAGGAATTTGTACAAAATTAAAGTACCACAGCAAACCTATCCACATAATGCCGCACACTACATGCAACCAACGCAAAATGAATGCGCCCCATGCATGTCCCATTTCTGGGCTAGCACCAGTGATACCACCAACGATAAGCACCAATAAAATTAGCAGTACAACGCCAGCAATAATGGTACGTCCAAGAGATTGCAAAATCGCAGCCATAAATCCTCCCGAAAAATTCTTATAAAGGTTGTTATTTATAAATAGGACACTTATCTGTGAAATAAACTCACTGTGCCTTACGATGCGAAAACCGCGCGAAGTATAGCTTAAATTGTAATTAAGAGTCTTGGTTCTGATTGTGAACCGAACTGATATCAATTTCAGCACTACCGCCTGCCAGTCTGAGGGTGTATCTCTCTGGTGCTGTGATGTGTTGCGGTTGACGTAGGATATTTCCTGCGTGATCTTGCAAAATAGCGTAACCACGCTCAAGGGTGCGTTGAGGTGCGAGTAAATTCAATTGAGTCGTTAGGCTAGCGAGTCGTTGTTTTTGGTGTGTGCATTGTGCTGCATGTGCCGATGAAAAACGACGCGTGAGCTGACTTAATTGCGCAAGCTGTAAACGGGTATCAGGCAATTGATTTTTCAGTCGTTGCTGCATGTGATGCAATGCATGACGCGATGTATTCAAAGGCGTAAGTAATGCATAGTGCAAACGTTGTTGAGTTGCGGCTAAGCGTAATTGCTGATGTTTAATTGCATTAGCAGGGCTGAGTAATCTATGTGCATGCCAATCTATAGTTTGTGCCAGATTATCGAGTTGTCGTCTGAGCGCTGAGGTCAGACCATCAGCATAATCAAATAAAGCAGCAATCCAATCGGCACGCGGTGTTGCTGCGAGTTCTGCGGCTGCAGTCGGCGTGGGAGCGCGACAGTCTGCAACGAAATCAGCAATGGTGAAATCTGTTTCATGACCTATGCCTGCAATCACAGGCATGCTGCAAGCAGCAATGGCACGCGCTACTGACTCATCATTAAACGACCATAAATCTTCAATACTGCCACCACCGCGACAAACTAACAGCACATCACATTCAGCACGACGAGAAGCCGTGTTAATGGCTGTCGTTATTTTTTCTGCTGAACCTGCACCTTGCACAGGTGCTGGATAGAGAATCACATGTATGTGTGGAGCGCGTCTGCGTAAAGCAATCAACACATCGCGTAATGCTGCAGCTTGCGGGCTCGTTACTATGCCTATCGTTTTTGGAAACTCAGGGAGTTCACGTTTACGTTCTTCATCAAACAAACCTTCGCTTGCCAGTTTGTTTTTTAATTTCACAAAAGCTTCATAGAGATTACCAACACCGGCTCTACGTATAGCTTCAACATTCAACTGAAAATCACCACGCGGTGCATACAAACTCACCAGCGCACGAACTTCAACCTTGTCACCTTCTTTGGGATTGAAGTCAGCATATTGCGCTCGGCCTTTAAACATCACGGCACGCACCTGTGCTGCACTATCTTTTAATGTGAAATACCAATGACCCGATGCTGCACGGGTGAAGTTAGAGATTTCTCCCGAGACCCATGCAAGAGGAAAGTTGCGCTCGAGTAAGTTGCTAACTGCTTGATTTAGCTGAGAAACGCTGAGGATTTCTGGGTTGCTGGCCATGAGAATGAGGGGTAAATCTTATTTATTTGATAGCTTAAATTGAAGCTGTCCACATAAATGCCTTTATATAATATTTATGCAGTCTGTATGGTGAATAATGCTGAGAAACTCTCTAATTGCTTGATTTAATTGAAGAAATTAATTTGCACCGAGTTAATGCAAATAGGAAAAATCCTTTGGAATCAAGCACTTTGGATGAAAGTCTTCAAGTTACTCACAAAGTTATCCACATAACTTGTGCAAAATTTTTTCATTCAGACTGATATTTGGTGGGGCAAGCGGGCGTGCCGTTTTGGATTGTGACTTGCCCGCCATAGGCTTAGCGGTTACAGTCTGCATCCAGTACGGTTAGGACTTCTGGGGGTAATTTTGTTTGCAATTCTTCAGGCTGCGGGTTGGCCAATTTGGTTTTTATTATTGGCTTCAGTGATTGCTGTGACCATTATTGTCGAGCGACTATTGTATTTACGTAGAGCGAAGATATTGCCGCCGACTTTATTACCCGAGGTGATAAAGGTCACGCGCGGTGGTCGTATTGATGATGATGTTGTCAACCAACTCGCACAAAACTCTCCTTTAGGCGAAGTATTAGCTGCTGGCTTACGTAACTTGCATGCACCGCGTGAAGTGATGAAAGAAGCCATAGAAGAAGCAGGCAGAGCAACTGCCCATCAATTAGGACGCTATCTGGGTGCACTCGGTACAGTGGCAACCTTATCGCCATTGCTTGGTTTATTCGGCACCGTAGTAGGCATGATTGAATTATTTGGATCGCAAAATGCAACCGGTGCCGATCCCACACAACTGGCACATGGTATTTCAGTTGCTTTGTACAACACCGGTTTTGGTTTGGCTGTCGCCATGCCTTCATTAGTTTTCTATCGCTACTTTCGCTCTTTAGTTGATGACTTCATGATTGAGATGGAACAGCAAGCAATACGATTTGTCGATGTTGCGTTAGGTTCACGGTCCTGATGGTGCAGCATGAATTTTCGTAAAGGTCACAAGCGCGAAGAGCCAGAGATTAATCTGATTGCCTTTATTGATGTGTTGTTGGTGATTTTGATTTTTTTAATGATCACCACCACTTACAGTAAATACGCAGCGCTACAAATAACACTACCGAATTCCGAATCGGAGCAAGCAGCTGCAGAGCCACGTAGCATTAGCGTGGCAGTGGATGCGCAAGGACGTTATGCAATTAACTATCGTGTCTTAGAAGCGCGTGATCCCGTTTCACTAGCAGAGGAATTACGTCATGCTGCGAATGGAAATGCGGAAATGGTGGTAGAAATTTATGCCGATGCATTAACTAGTCATCAGTCTGTCATCAATGTATTAGAAGCTGCACGTCTCGCAGGTTTACCTAGAATTAGTTTTTCTGCGCAAACCAATAAAAAACAAAAATAAGTATTAGAGATGTTGAGCTTTTTATGTCACCACAGCGTTCTGTAATTGAATCCGTGTTGTTAAATGCATGGCAGCGACGCGGCCTCGTTGCATGTTTGTTGTGGCCGCTATCATTCATTTTTAATTTGCTGTTGGTCACGCGTTTAGCTTGTTATGCACTAGGAATCTTCCGTATCACTATCTTGCCTGTGCCCGTAATTGTGGTGGGCAATATTTTTGTA
>JAXISQ010000134.1:0-5201 GCA_034680505.1 Noviherbaspirillum sp. | reverse complement strand
CGCTGCCATGCTCATTGCCACATTGGGCGTAAAACTTTGGCTGAGTTCGCGCCAACTGCGCCATGTGGCGCAGCATCGTGATCACGTACCTGCACAATTTGCAGAAAAAATCCCGCTTGCAGCACATCAAAAGGCAGCTGACTACACCATCGCTAAGACGCAGTTCAATATGCTGCTGCTGGTCGTGAATACCGCTGTACTAGTAGGTTTTACATTGCTAGGCGGATTGCAATGGCTATCTGAGCAAGTGTCCCAGATCGCAGGGGATGGCATGTTGTACCAACTCGGTTTGATCGTAGCTGTGATGTTGGTATCGAGTGTGATTGATTTGCCGTTTGATTACTACAAACAATTCACCTTAGAAGAAAAATTTGGTTTCAATAAAATGAAACCTGCTTTATTTTGTACTGATCTGATTAAAAACACGCTTGTCAGTGCTTTAATAGGTCTGCCTTTGATTTGGGTCATTCTCACTGTGATGGGAAAAGCTGGTGATCTTTGGTGGCTCTATGCTTGGGGTATTTGGTGCGTTTTTCAAATCTTCATGTTGGGCTTTTATCAAAGCGTGATCGCACCTTTGTTTAATAAATTTACCCCGCTTGAAGATGCCTCACTACAAACTCGCATAGAAGGATTAATGCAACGCGTAGGTTTTGCTAGCAAAGGTTTGTTTGTGATGGATGGCTCACGTCGTAGTGCACATGGCAATGCGTATTTTTCAGGTTTTGGTGCCGCTAAGCGCATCGTGTTTTTTGATACCTTGCTGGCCCGACTTGCTCCGAGTGAAATCGAAGCTGTATTAGCGCATGAATTAGGTCATTTCAAATTACGTCATGTGATTCAGCGTATCGCGATTGTATTTACACTCTCGCTAGGTTTTCTTGCTTTATTGGGTTATCTGAAAAATCAACTTTGGTTTTATCAAGGCTTAGGTGTTACTCCTATGCTAAATGCTAGCAATGATGCGATGGTGTTAATTTTATTCATGCTGAGCTTACCTGTATTTACCTTCTTACTCTCGCCGCTGACTTCAATTCGTTCACGTAAACAAGAGTTTGAAGCCGATGCATTTGCAGCACAACATAGTAATGCACAAGATCTGATCTCAGCACTGGTTAAGCTCTATGAAGATAATGCCTCAACCTTGACGCCGGATCCTTTGCATTCTGCATTTTATGATTCACATCCACCTGCTAGCGTCAGAGTGCAACGTCTGCTAACGCTGGCATGATGACTCACACTGAGTTACAGCAGCAATCTTGTCAGCATCAGATTTTAGCTGCGACACACGATGAGATTGCTGCTGCTCTTCTAGTTCTACCACTTTGGAAAATCGAGAACGATTTTATAGTTCGAGCATTCAATTTCAAAAATTATTATCAGACTCTAGAGTTCATCAATTCGATTGCCGCCATTATTCATCATGAAGATCATCATCCAGAGATCTTGATGACTTATAACCGCTGTACAGTTAGATTTAATACGCACTCCGTAAATAATGGTAAAGGCGGACTCTCCCTTAACGACTTCATTTGTGCTGCAAAAATAGACGCTATATTTGAAGAAAAATTTTTAGCAAACAATGGCTGAGGAAGTCGGCTTAATTATCGCTGCGCATGGTCGGCATTATGTGGCGCACTACGAAGGTAAATTTATTCAGTGCGTGACACGTGGCAAAAAAAGTGATGTGGCTGTAGGTGACCATGTAGACATCACCCTCACCTCACCTGATCAAGCAGTAATTAATGCTATTTTGCCGCGCAAAACTTTTTTATATCGTTCTGATCAGTATAAATCTAAGCTGCTTGCTGCCAATGTCACGCAATTATTTATTGTGGTGGCGACCGAACCCGGCTTTACCGATGACTTAGTCTCACGTGCTTTAGTCGCTGCTGAATCAGCCGGTGTGAAAGCACATTTAATCTTAAATAAAATTGATATTAGCGCTGCTTTGCCTGCTACACGACAGCGCTTAACAGCCTACACCCAGTTAGGTTATCCAGTGCATGAAGTCAGTGCGCAAGATAATCCCACTGCTACTCTAGAGATTTTACGACCTTTGTTAGCAGGACAATCTACGATTCTGATTGGTCAATCAGGTATGGGTAAATCTTCTTTAATTAATTTACTGGTACCAGATGCGCAAATCGCTGTCAGAGAAATTTCTTCTGCTTTAGATACTGGCAAACACACCACCACCTTTACGCGTCTTTATACGATCGATGAAGAAACAAGTGTGATTGATTCTCCGGGATTTCAAGAGTTCGGTTTATATCAACTCTCAGAAGGCATGCTTGAGCGCGCATTCCCAGAATTTGCCGCTTATCTAGGACAATGTCGTTTTTATAATTGCCATCATCTTAACGAACCGGACTGTCCCATACTGCAAGCAGTGAAAGACGGCAGCATCAGCACTGCCAGACATGGTCTATACCGTCAATTACTGCATGAAGCCTCACAAAAGCTCTACTAAACTGTGAAATCACGCTGTCTTTTCAGACTGCCAGAGAGATTTTGTTAGCGGATCTAAATCTCTTATAATCATGGACTTACATACTTCGGCGGCAGGCGCCTGACTCGCCGCCGTTTTTCATTTATGGCAATAAAACATTATCTACAATTTGCTGATTTCAGCCTCGATGAATATGCGTATCTGATCGAGCGTTCAAAAATCATCAAGCAAAAATTCAAAAGCTACGAGCCTTATCACCCACTGTTAGATCGTACGCTGGTGATGGTGTTCGAAAAAAATTCAACACGCACACGTTTATCGTTTGAAGCCGGTATGCATCAGTTGGGTGGTGCAGCGATTTATTTGAATACTCGTGATAGTCAGCTTGGACGAGGTGAACCCGTTGAAGATGCTGCGCAAGTCATGTCTCGTATGTGTGACATCATCATGATCCGCACCTTTGGTCAAGAAATCATAGAACGCTTTGCAGCTAATTCACGTGTGCCGGTGGTGAATGGCCTGACCAATGAACAACATCCTTGTCAGGTATTTGCAGATGTATTTACATACATTGAACATCGTGGCTCGATTGCAGGCAAATGCGTAGCATGGGTAGGTGACGCGAATAACATGCTGTATTCATGGCTGCAAGCTGCTGAAGTATTTGGTTTTCACCTCAATGTCTCTACACCAGCAGGCTATGACATTAATCCGGCATTAGTCTCTAAAAACAATTTACGTTATACCGTTTTTAAAAATCCAGCTGATGCATGTGCAGGCGCAGATCTCGTGACGACCGATGTTTGGACTAGCATGGGATATGAACAAGAAAACGCAGCACGTTTAAAAGCCTTTGATGGCTGGATAGTGGATAGCGCAAAAATGCAACGCGCCAATCCTGATGCTCTTTTTATGCATTGCCTACCAGCCCATCGTGGTGAAGAAGTTTCTGCTGAAGTGATCGATGGTCCTCAATCAGTAGTATGGGATGAAGCAGAAAATCGTCTACATGTACAAAAAGCTTTGCTTGAATATCTCGTTCTTGGCAAAGTTTAAAAAGTAAAAATTTCAACAATTTAGTTTCAGGGAATAGTAAACATGAGCGACATCAATAAAGTAGTACTGGCTTATTCTGGCGGTTTGGATACTTCCGTTATTTTGAAATGGTTACAAGATCACTATCAATGTGAAATCGTTACCTTCACTGCCGATCTCGGTCAAGGTGAAGAACTTGAACCTGCTCGTGCTAAAGCAATTAAATTTGGTATCAAGCCAGAAAATATTTTTATTGATGATTTGCGTGAAGAGTTTGTTAAAGATTTTGTGTTCCCTATGTTTAGAGCTAACACAGTCTATGAAGGTGAATATTTATTAGGCACATCGATTGCGCGTCCTTTGATTGCTAAGCGTCTAATTGAGATTGTGAAGAAAACCAATGCCGATGCGATCTCTCATGGCGCAACCGGCAAGGGCAATGATCAAGTGCGATTTGAACTCGGTGCGTATGCCTTAATGCCGAATGTGAAAATCATTGCACCATGGCGTGAATGGGATTTACTGTCACGTGAAAAATTACTCAAGTATGCAGAAGATGCTGGTATAGAAATCGACATGAAGCATAAAAAAGGTGGCGCACCTTATTCTATGGATGCCAACCTGTTACATATCAGCTTTGAAGGTCGCCATTTAGAAAATCCTAGTGCAGAAGCAGAAGAAACCATGTGGCGTTGGACTGTAAGTCCTGAAGCTGCACCGGATACAGCTGAATATCTCGACCTTGAATATGAACATGGTGACATCGTTGCGATTAATGGTAAACGTCTCTCACCGGCAGCTGTCTTAACAGAATTAAACCGCTTAGGTGGTAAGCACGGCATAGGCCGTTTGGATTTAGTTGAAAACCGTTATGTGGGTATGAAATCACGTGGTTGCTATGAAACCCCAGGCGGCACCATTATGTTACGTGGTCATCGTGCGATTGAATCCATCACGCTTGATAGAGAAGTCGCGCATTTAAAAGATGATTTAATGCCACGCTATGCTTCATTGATTTATAACGGCTACTGGTGGTCGCCTGAACGCGTAGCGATTCAAACTTTGATTGATCACACTCAGCATAATGTGAATGGCTGGGTACGACTTAAACTTTATAAAGGTAATGTGATTGTGGTGTCACGTGATTCAAAAACAGATTCATTGTTTGATATGAATATCGCGACCTTTGATGAAGATGGCGGCGCCTACAATCAAGCTGATGCGGGCGGCTTTATTAAGTTGAATGCATTACGTATGCGTATTGCAGCTAATGCGCGTATTAAACGCGGCAAATAATTTTAAGCTTAATTTTTTTATTTCATTTAATTTTTTCTTTAAAACTATGACCACACAAATCGATCACGTTTCCGTCGTTAAAAAATCCAATGTTTTTTTTGATGGCAAATGTATTTCCCATAATGTCATCCTCGCTGATGGCACAAAAAAATCAGTCGGCATTATTTTCCCTGCCACTTTAGTTTTTAATACCGGCGTTCCAGAAATAATGGAAATCACTGCAGGCAAATGCCGCGCTCGTGTAAAGGGTGAAACGGAATGGAAGAACTATGAAGGCGGCCAGAGCTTTAGCGTGCCTGGCAATTCTAGTTTTGAAATTGAAGCGTTAGAGTTAGTCGACTATGTTTGTCACTTTGGTTGATTTTTTACAGCACCACTGGCTCACTCTCTAAACTGACACCGAATCGCAGAGCGACAT
>JAXISQ010000133.1:0-5203 GCA_034680505.1 Noviherbaspirillum sp. | reverse complement strand
TTTGGTCGATTCAGTAGTTTGTGTACTGACTCGTTCTTCGCTGTGTGTTTGAGATACTGAATTGCTAGTTTGTGTTTGGGATAATCGCATAATAGTCTTTTCAATCAGTCAAGCTGCTTTACCTAAAAAAAATTCTGATAATCCATCATCGCCATGAGATTGCGATGCAATTAAATTTTGTAGTTCTTTTGAAAAATCTACATAATCCGATAAAAACTCAGCGATCTGCGATGCGTCATACTCACAAGCTATATCAGCTCGCAAAACTAAATGTCCTGTGCCTCTATCAAATCCTAATGATTCACTATTAATTCCGCTTAATTCCAGATTAATCGATAAAATAGTTTCAAAAATTTCTGGCCTTAATGTATCTTCAAGATAACCTATGTCTATAAAGCAGCTAATAACTTCATCAACTTCTTCGTTGTAATACAGGCCAACCCTACATTCTTGCAAAAGGATTTCACCATGCTCTGCCAGATGAAAAACATCTTTCTCACCAAATTCTCGTGAGAGATCGACGCAAAGCTGATAAAAATCCTCATTTTTCATAATCTGCTAGAAAGATACTGCAAGCACAGGGAGAAAACAGGAGAGAGAAACTTCTGAACAACGCTTCGAGTAGGTAAGTTAATCAGCACTTTTGTTCCAGTATGGAATACAAATTACAATCATTCAGATGACTAATTAGTCTCATGTAATGCTTCATTCGCTGCTTCAGTGAATCACTCATTATTTTTATCACCCGCATAAAATTGGCACACCCGCATAATGAAATCAGAACAGTCAGCATCTACCTCCAATACATCATCTATAACGATGTCTGGCTCAAGATTAATCAGCGCAAATTTTCTTGCTTTGATTCTTGCTGCACTCGCCATGCTAGGTCCGTTTGCCGTAGATGGTTATCTTCCTGCATTCCCTGCGATTCAAGCAGCTTTGCTCACTAGTGAGCTTGCGGTTCAACAAACTTTAACTGCTTATATGGCGGCCTTTGCTGTCATGATCTTATGGCATGGCGCCTTATCCGATACCTTTGGTAGACGGCGCATTATTCTTATTTTTCTCGTCATATTTAGCTTAGCCTCACTCGCTTGTGCATTCGTTAATAGTATTGAATGGCTATTATTTTTTCGCGCACTACAAGGTATCTCTGCTGGAGCTGGCGTAGTAATTGGTCGTGCGATTATTCGCGATCTCTATCAAGCTGCTGATGCAGAACGCATGCTGTCCTTAGTGACGATGATTTTCTCAATCTCTCCAGCGATTGCCCCTATTGTTGGTGGCTGGGTCGTGACTCTTTCTAGCTGGCGCACAATCTTTGTCTTACTTGCTGTTTTTACTTTTGCTTTGATATGGCTATGCTGGCGCTATCTGCCTGAAACACTAATATCAGCTCATAGGCAGTCATTTAAACCTACATCACTGTGGAATAATTATAAAAATATTTTTATCTCACCTATTTTTCAATTGAAAGCAGGTGCGATTGCATTTAATTTTTCTGGACTCTTTTTATATGTCGCCTCTGCACCCGCAATCGTTACCCGTCATTTAAGCTTACAAGCGCATCAATTCGCTTGGCTATTTGTGCCAGCCGTAGTGGGAATTTTTTTAGGCGCACTGACTGCCAATCGCATGGCAGGTCGCTATAAATCTCATCGCCAGATAGCAAGTGGTTTTGTTCTGCTCATACTCTCAGGCGTATTAAATATAAGTTATCACCTACTATTTCCTCCAGCTTTACCGTGGACAGTGCTTCCTTTATTTTTTTACGCCATGGGCATGTCTATGGTGGCGCCTGGTCTGACGTTACTCGTACTGGATTTATTTCCACATATACGTGGCACCGTCGCTTCTTGTCAGTCATTTACCATGACCATGCTCTCTGCTTTTACGGCCGGTATAATCGCCCCATTACTAAATACATCCATGTTAAAACTCGCAATAGGACAATGTGCTTTTACTTGTTGTGGATTATTACTGTGGCGATTAGGTAGAAGAATGAGTAAAGCACAATCACGCACCACTTCATCGTAAAGAACTCTGCACATGACTCAGCGCAGTTTATTCTTACTGTTGATTTTTTTATCTGCCATCACGCATGCGGATGAATTAGTACAGATATGGCAATCGCCTGATAAAGGTGTCACGCAATATCTAGAACCATGGTCTATACAACGACAAGGTGATAGCGTGACTATGTCGCGCATTTTTAATTATCAACCACCTTATCTTCGTCGTATTAATCGACGTACTTATGCTTCACAACGCGTGATCACAGAATTTGATTGTAAAAAAATGCAATTGCGTCAGTTGAGTGCACACTGGCATGAAGGTGAACTAGGCAGTGGTGCAATACTCAATCAAGAAAATCGACCTGATATCTGGGAAGTGGCCACGCATGATGTGTTTACTGAGCCGCTATGGAAAATCGCTTGTGATCCTCAACAACCATGACTACTGCATTTGATCAAGGCCATCTAGACGTAGGGCAAGGACATAAAATTCACTATGCCCAATATGGCCATGCGCATGGTGAACCTGCACTTGTACTACACGGAGGGCCAGGTGGTAAAAGCTCACTTGCTGCATTAAAGTGGTTTGATCTCAATCGCTACCGTGTCATCTTGGCAGATCAACGTGGCTGTGGACTCAGTCTGCCACGTGGGCACATTCAACATAACAACACACAAGAATTAATTCTAGACATAGAAAAACTACGTCAACATTTACATATTCAGCAGTGGATAGTGGTAGGTGGTAGTTGGGGTGCGTGCCTAGCTGTGCTGTATGCCGGGACCTTTACGCAACATCTCAAAGCTTTAATATTACGTGGATCGTTTTTAGCTAGTCAACGTGAACTCGATTGGTTTTTTCAAGGTCTACGATTAATGGCGCCCTTAGCATGGGATGAATTAACACAAGGCTGGAACGCACAACAGAAACTGCATGTCCTACACACACTACAACAAGCCATATTAAAGGACACGGAGCAAGAAGCAAGAATAGCAGCTCAACGATGGTTTCAATATGAATCACGCATCGTTGGCATCACCAGTGCTGATTCAAACACAACAACGCCAACAACATCTTCAACATCTCCTGCATTGCCAGCGGTATTGGCAAGTGATGAAGTATTAGCTAGTTACACCATACAAGCACATTATTTAGCTGAGCATTGCTTTACCAGTGAGCGCGCTGTATTTCGACTAGCAAGAAAATTAACTCATTGTCCTGTGACTCTTGTTCATGGCAAGTTAGATATGATCTGTCCACCGTATAACGCATTCCGATTAAGTCGCTTTATTCCCCATGCAAAAATACATTGGGTAAGTCAAGGTGGACATATCGGTGCTGATCCGCATATCTCACAAGCCTTGCATGCTGCTGTGTGCGCACTGGAAAAATAATCATGGAAAGTTATACAGCCTCACAAATACGCAGTGTGATGATCACACTCTTACTGTCTATTTTTCTAGGTGCACTTGATCAAACTGTCATCGCTGTAGCATTGCCCAGCATAGTGCAGGATTTAGGTGACCTGAGTTTACTGTCATGGGTGGTTTCAGGTTATTTGATGTCTGCAGTCGTGGTCACGCCCATCTACGGCAAGTTGTCTGATTTTTATGGCAGACGCGTGATGTTAAGCATTGCACTCACTATCTTTCTAATTGCGTCTTTAGCTTGTGCTTGTGCACAAAGCATGCTTGCACTGATTATTTTTCGTATAGTGCAAGGCTGTGGTGGTGGTGGTTTAATTTCTCTTTCTCAAGCAACCATTGCTGAAATCATTCCCTTACGTGAGCGCGGAACCTATCAAGGTTATATCAGTGGCGCTTATGCATTAGCGAGTGTGGCTGGTCCAGTCGTAGGCGGCACTCTGACTGAATTTTTTTCTTGGCGTTGGATTTTCTGGATTAACTTACCGCTCACTGTGATAGCAATAGGCTTAGCGTATCAATCTTTAAAAATTATTCCTGTTCGTCATACACGACGAAAAATAGATTTCGCAGGCATCTTTGCACTCACCTTCACTTTGATTAGCTTTCTGTTTGCCGCAACACTACTAGGCAAAGCAGGTAGCTTATCTCCCCTCATCTTGACTCTATTTTGTTTATCGCTATGCGGCTTATGGCTATTTATTCGTATAGAGCGTGTCGCTATTGAGCCTGTTATACCCTTGGCCTTATTTAAAATAAAAGAGTGTTCAGTCGGTATGACTGTTTTATTTATTAATTTTATGCAGGTGGTCTGTGTATCTGTTTTCATACCATTGCAATTACAAGCACATGCCAGTGCCACCACTTCTGAAGCAGCCTTACGATTATTACCCTTAACTATCTCTGTTCCAATTGGTGCCTTTATCGCTGGCAGATTAATTAGCAAGACAGGACGTTATAGACCGCAACAATTAATCGGCGCAGTTGTAGCCGGCATCAGTATTCTTTTATATGCATGGACTCCGGTTGATCTACTAGGACTAGGTATAGCGCTTTTGTTGTTAGCGGGCTTGGGTATGGGAGCGCAATTTCCCACTACCCTAGTAGGGATACAACATGCGGTGCCTAAAGAACATCTGGGTATAGCAACTGCTACAACGGCATTATTTAGAACGCTAGGCGCAACCGTAGGTATAGCGATCTTATCTTGTATTTATTTGCGCTTACTTCCAGCCGTCGATAACAGCCTCGCCATCGCCCCAGCTACTGCAAGAGATGATGGATCTTTCATCATCATTTTTAGCTTAATCGCCTTGCCTTCCATCTTTGCTATTCACTTATTACGCAGGCTGGATAATCCCACTTTACACACCCACTGAGCTACGCCATTCACGCAAGCAGAATTCATGATTTTCCTGATGCGCAGTGCATCTCTTTTAGCTAATCTGAAGTTGTGACAGAAATTTCTGTTGCAAATTTAAAAACACAATCAACTATTGGAGACTGCTATGAAATGGGAACAACCTGCTGCTACTGATCTGCGTTTTGGTTTTGAAATCACCATGTACATCGCAAATCGTTAATCTCGATTGCAGTACACCAGAGGCTAGGACTATTCCTAGCCTTTTTCCTTTTTAAGAGTCTCCATGAAAATACGCGTCTTAGGTTCTGCCGCTGGGGGCGGTTTCCCCCAATGGAATTGCAACGGTGAGAATTGTGATGGTTGGCGCAATGGCACAATAAAAGCGACTGCACGTACACAG
>JAXISQ010000132.1:0-5225 GCA_034680505.1 Noviherbaspirillum sp. | reverse complement strand
TTAACACCATCACTAGCCACACCACGAGTTGATGCGCCAAGCCTAAACACCATGCTGATAAAGGTGTAGGCAACACAACACCAACTAATGACAGCGGCGTTATCACTAAACTCACTAGTGGAATTGCAAACGCATTCGCTACAGGAGAAATCAGTGATACCTGCGCAAACAACAACATCGTCAGTGGCAGCAAACCTAAGGTCACCGCCGCTTGGGTAGTGACTGCAGGTCGTAATGCATCGCGCCATGTTATTAGCCAATCCGATATCAACTTCTTTTTATGTTCTGTTGGATACAACAAAGCTGCATAGCTAGGTTTATTTTCTACAAGCTCATGCATGCGCCCCACTGTTGCATACAAAATGCAGGCAATCGCAGTGAATGACAACCAAAAGCCTGGCCACAACACAGCCCAAGGATCAAATAAGGTCACCACAATCAAAGCGCACGCCAAACTTTGCGAGACCACTATCATCCGACCAGACCACAATGCAATGCATACAACGGTAATCATCATCAGTGTGCGCATTGCGGGTATACCAAACCCTGCTAATGCCACATACATCAACGCTGCGAATAAGCCAGTAGCAGCAGCAATTTTTTGCGCAGGCATCAATAAGGGCAAGCTAGCCCTTGTGAAAAATGAATGACGCCATAACCATTGCATGAAACCGGCAAATAAAGCCGCCACCATCGTGATGTGCAAACCTGAAATAGAAACCAAGTGTCCTATGCCAGTACGATTGAATATTTCCCAGTCAGATTGTTCAATCGCACGTTGATCTCCCATCACTAAGGCAACGATCACACCTGCATACGGTTTATTCGCTAAGTTATTTTGTATGCGTTCACGTAACAGACCACGCAAACGAGCAATCAAGGCTGATGGCTGCAGCACCACATCTTGTAACTTACGTTGTGGCTTAGCTTGTACCGAACCGGTTGCACGAATGTTTGAAGATAACCACCAAGCCTCTGCATCAAATCCATAGGGATTGGCATTACCATGCGGCCGCTTCAATCGCGCTCTAAATTGCCAGCGTTCACCGGCTCGAATCAACGTGAGTTGGTCACTGCGCTTTTGATAAAGATAAAGCATGATGTGTTCAGGAATTCGAACTGACTTACCATCCAACAAAGTGGACTGCTCAACCCGAAACATAAATCGCACACCATAGCTTGCTGGATCAGGTAAGCCGGTTACCACACCAGTCAATACCAACTCTTGTCCTTCCAATGAAGGCGATAAGGCTTGTTGCAAACGCCATTCAGCATAACCTGCAGCCCACATGAAAGCTGCAATCAAAGCGATTACAAAGTAGAGCACGATACGAGCTCGCTGACACCATCGCACTGCTAAGCAAAATAGAAAGAGAAGTAAAAACAGCAAGACATAGCCAGTGAACGTGGGTAAGGCTGCTTGCTGTTGCAGCAAACACAGTCCCGCTAACCAACCCAGTGCAATGACGCGCACTTACTGCATGAGTAGGCTACCAAGGCGAGGCAAGACACGCGCTACATTGTCAGTGGTCTGACGCGCAAGATGTGCCAAAGACTGACCGCGCAGCTCGGCCAGTACCGCTGCAATTTGAGGAAGCTGCGCCGGTGTATTGCGAGCCGGATGCAACCATGAAGGAGAAATATCAGGAGAGTCAGTTTCAAGCACAATCAATTCATCCGGCAAAGTGCTAGCTAGTCGTCGAATTTGCAATGCACGTGTAAACGTCATCGCCCCACCGAAACCTAAAGCAAAGCCCAAACGACCAAAGTGTTCAGCTTGCTGCACACTACCATTGAATGCATGTGCAATACCACTCACTACATTTATACGACGTAAATATTTTAAAATGATATCTTGTGATCGACGCACATGCACTATCACAGGCAAATTAAAATCACGCGCTATTTTTAATTGTTCAGAATAAAAATATTCTTGCTTAGCGCGCATTGATGGTTCACACAAACTAGGCACAAAGAAATCTAAACCGATTTCGCCTATCGCAATAAACTTTTTATCATTTAATGCTTGAGCAACAGCATCACGCAACACAGACAAATCTTCCTCATCAGCCTGTGGCACATACAGTGGATGGATTCCCAATGCGTAGACGCAACCAGAATTTTCTGCAGCAAGCTCTGCCACTGTCTTAAAATTTGCACGTTCAACCGCTGGAACCACTATCCAATTTACTTCTGCTGCTCTGGCTTCGTCTGCAATGACATTGCTAGCACCTTCATATTCAGCTGCATCAAGATGACAATGACTGTCTATCCACATACACTTAACGTGACTCAGCCACTAAACCATCTTGAGACAAACGTAAAACACGATCACAACGCGTAGCGAGTTCACTATCATGCGTGACGATGATGAAGGCGGTGCCTAAAGTCTGCGCCAACTCCAACATGAGATCAAACACCTGATGCGCAGTTTGTCTGTCTAAGTTCCCAGTTGGTTCATCCGCTAATACACAAGCAGGATTGGTGACTAGCGCACGCGCTAAGGCAACACGTTGTCGTTCACCTCCTGATAATTCACCAGGCACATGGGTAAGACGCGATGCAAGACCAACTTTGGTTAAGATTTGTGCTGCGTGTTCTCTTGCATCTTGTTGTGTCATACGACGTATCAACAAAGGCATTGCTACATTATCGAGTGCAGAAAACTCAGGTAGTAAATGATGAAACTGATATACAAAACCTAATGAACGATTGCGTAACTCACCACGTTTGGTTTCATTTAAGCTTGCCATGTCTTGACCTAGCAATGAAACACTACCTGTGGTGGGTAAATCTAAGCCGCCTAATAAATGCAACAAAGTCGACTTACCTGAACCTGACACACCCACAATAGCGCAACGCTCACCCTTTGCCACACTCAGATTGATTTTGTCGAGTACAACTAATTGATGCTCACCTTGTGCATAGGTTTTACCTAGCTCATGACAAGACAATACGGTAGACATTGTTGGATTTTTTTCTGAATTCATTTCTACATTCATCGCTGTGCTCATTCATACCTCAATGCTTCTGCAGGACGCACGCGTGCTGCACGCCAGCTAGGATATAAAGTCGCAAAAAAAGCTAACACCACAGCCACACCTGCGATACGACCTACATCAGGCCAACGCAAGTCTGAAGGTAAAGCACTAATGAGATAAATATCACGTGGCAAAAACTGTACGCCAAATAGAGATTCAATAAAGGGCACTATCACATCCACATTCAATGCCACAAGCACGCCACCAGAGACACCAATAAACGTACCTAATAAACCCACTAACGCACCTTGAATCATAAAGATTTTCATGATCGATCCAGGTGATGCACCTAAGGTACGCAGGATTGCAATGTCTGCTTGTTTATCAGTGACTGTCATCACTAAAGTGGAAACCAAATTAAAAGCCGCAACCGCAATGATGAGCGCAAGAATAATAAACATCATGCGTTTTTCAGTTTGTACTGCAGCAAACCAGTTTCGATTTTGTTTAGACCAATCACGTATATAAAAATTGCCTTCTAAGGTTTGGCTCAATTCACGCGCCACGTCAGGAGCTTGTTGCATGTCTTCTATTTTTAAACGCAATCCAGTTGGTCCACTTTGACGAAACATTTTTTCGCCATCTTCTAAATGTATAAAAGCTAAGGAAGAGTCATATTCATAATGTCCAGCTTCAAACACACCTACCACCGTGAATTGTTTTAAACGCGGCAATACACCTGCTGGTGTGACTTGTCCTTGCGGTGCAATCATGGTGAGTTTATTTCCCACTCGCAGACCCAAACTACGTGCCAGTTCACCACCTATCACCACATTGAATTCACCCGAACGCAAAGCTTGTAAGCTGCCTCGTTTAACTTGGGTAGCAACATCTGAAACTTTGCCTTCTTCTTGCGGCAAAATCCCTCGTACTAAGACACCACGCAAATTATCGTCATATGCCACCATCGCTTGCGCTTCTACATAAGGTGCAGCACCACGTACCTGTTTATTTTTCATGACCTCTGCCGCTGTCAGTTGCCAATTAGGCAGCGAGCCAGATGCATCAAACACTTCAATATGCGCTAGCACCGACAACATACGATCGCGTACTTCTTTTTGAAATCCATTCATCACTGATAGCACCACAATTAATGCGGCAACACCCAGTGCTATGCCAGCCATGGAAATGAGAGAAATAAAGGAAATAAAGCTATTGCGTGCACTACGCTTACCCGCACGGGTATAGCGCAATCCTATGGTCCACTCAAAGGGAAGGTTTTTAAACAAGGCCAACAAACACTCCAAATAATGAGAAAAAAACGCGCAAAATAAAAACTAATTAAAACCTTTTAGGCATGCTGCCTGAAAAATCAGGCTAAAAATTCAGACAAACCACTTTAAGCCTGAGCCATTTAATACCATCAATTACAGACTAGGCGGCAGTTTGCCATACAATCGCGCCATGACAAATCTGGATCTCATTCTCCCCTTTGCCTTTCCTCCTGCTGAGCATGCAAAAGATCTGCTCGCTGCCCTAGAAGCACCGGGATTGGCTAACCTGCTTGGCAAGGCTAGCTTGAAGCGCCATCAGGATAGTGCGCCCTTTAATCCTGCTCTGCCGCATGAATGTTGGCTGTCACAACAGGAAGAAAATAGCCCTCCAGTTGCGCATTTACTCATGCAAAAACTCGCTATCCCTGCACAAGAAGGACATTGGTTTGTTTGCCAACCTGCTAGCTTGCATATCGCTCGCGACCATTTGGTTTTAACAGATAGCCGTGAACTTCAACTCACTGAGAGTGAATCACGTGCATTGTTTGAGTCAGCACTATCACTCATCACTGAGTCGGGAATGACACTCGAGTATGGCCATCCCAATTGTTGGTTTTTACGCGCTGATCAATGGCAAACACTGCGCACTTGCACTCCTGATGTTGTGTGTGGCCACAATATAGATGTTTGGCTACCACGCGGAGAAGGTGATCGTAACTGGCGCAAAATTCAAAATGAATTACAAATGCTTTGGCACACCAGCGCTATCAATGAAAAACGTGAAGCAGAAGGCAAACCACGCATCAACACAGTGTGGTTATGGGGTGGCGCACCACATCTGCAAACAGCATCTATAGGATGTGCTGTGTTAGTTGATAGCCTTCTTCAACAATATCAACCACACCATCTGCGATCACAAAAAAGTTTTGTGGATTTTCAAACAGCACATCAAGCCGAAGCAAGTTCACCG